>NZ_JBMNDO010000092.1:0-31724 GCF_052542855.1 Streptomyces sp. SAS_281 | reverse complement strand
TCCTGTGACAGGACCCGGGGCGACTTCGTTATCGGTCCGGCGGGGGCGTCCTGACGGTCAGGCCGTCCCATGGCCCGTCCTCCGGCGGCGCATGATGTACACGCCTCCGCCGAGGGCCGCCGAGGCGACGAGACCGGCGCCGACGCCCATCTCGGCCGGGGTCGCCGCCATCGAGCCGCCGAGCCCGCCCTGGGCGCCCCGGCTGTCGAGCACGGTGAAGCGGTGGCCCGCCGTCCGGTCGGTGCCGTCGCACCGGACCGTCAGGTTGTACGTGCCGGGAGTCGCGTCGTCGAAGATGCGGACCCGGGCGTGGCCGACCCGGCCGGCCGAGAGCCGGGTGGTGCGGAACGCGTTGGACGAGACGCTGCCGCCCCGGCCGCAGCCCTCGGCGCTGACCTGCATGGCCGCGCCGTGGTGCACGCGCTCGGGGTCGACGGTCACATTGTTCGGGCCGTTGTTGCGCCCGTTGCCGTTGCCGTTGTTGTTCCCGTTGCCGTTGTTGTTCCCGTTGCCGTTGTTGTTCCCGTTCCCGTTGCCGTTGTTCCAGCCGCCCGGGTCGTTCCAGTCGTTCTGGTTGTTGCCGTTGTTCTGGTTGTTGCCGTTGTTCTGGTTGTTGTTCTGGTTGTTCCCGACGTCTCCGCCGGCGGCCGCCATCGGGGCACCGGCCCCGAGGGCGGCGACGGCGGCCGCCGCGACCACCAGAGCGCGTGTAGCACGCATCGTTCCAACCTCCACCGGGAAGCGCCCCGGGGCTCTGTGCGCCGGGATGGATCGACGAGAACGCCTCCCATGACGAACCCTCACCAGAACCTTGATCGCCCGCATTTCGGCACTGCTCCGGACCGGTGATCCGACACGCCGTGCGGACACCCCGGGAGCTGACGGACGCCCAGGTCACGGGCCGTCAGGATTTTTGTCCGCGCGCTACTCCGATGAGCATCCGGGTGGTACGCCGCCACCCGTTCGCCCGTCTCTGATCGCCGCCCGGTGGCTCCGCGCCTAGCGTTCTGCTCGTCGCGACGAAGGGAGAACCATGGGCCGGGACAACTGGCGACCGGAACGGATCCGACACTCGCCGTGGGGCGCGCTCGCCCTGGCGATGCTCTCCGGCCTGGCGCTCATGCGCAACGGGGCCGACCTCTCCCCCGGCCCCCCGCAGCCGGTCGCCGCCGCCTCGGTGGGCCAGCAGGACAACACCCCCGCCGCCCCGGTGGCGGGACCGGCCGTCAAGCCGCTCCCGTACGCGCCCGTCGCCCGCGTGGCGATCCCCTCCATCCAGGTCGACGCGCCTGTCATCGATGTGAACCTCGACCCGGACGGCTGGATCGAGACCCCGCCACCGGAGGATCCCAACCTGGCCGGCTGGTACCAGAACGGCATCGCCCCCGGTCAGACCGGCACATCCGTCATCGTCGGCCACGTCGACAACAAGGCGGGGCCCGCCGTCTTCTACGGGCTCGGCTCGCTGAAGAAGGGGGACCACGTCGAGGTCGCCCGCAGCGACGACCGGGTGGCGGTCTTCGAGGTGTACGGCGTCGAGGTCTTCGCCAAGAACGACTTCCCCGGAGCCCGGGTATACGGCGACACCGGGCAGCCCGAACTGCGGGTCATCACCTGCGGCGGCGGTTACACCAAGGCCGGCGGCTACGACGGCAACGTCGTGGTCTTCGCGCGCCTGGTGGACACCCGCTGACAGCGCCCGTCAGCGGCGCCGCGGCACCGTGAGCCGGTATCCGTCGTCCAGCAGCTCGGGCAGATACCGGCGCAGCGCCGCCACGCTCTGCGAGCGGTCGCCGCCCGCGTCGTGCGAGAGCACCACGGCCCCGGGACCCGCACCCTGCCTGACCCGCTCGACGATGGTGTCGGTGCCGGGCACGGTCCAGTCGAGGGTGTCCACGGTCCAGGCCATCGGTTCCATGCCCAGCGCGGCGCCGATCTCGAAGGAGTCGCGGTTCCAGGCACCGTAGGGCGCCCGGTACCAGAGCGGCGCCGCGCCGGTGATCTTCTCGATGACGTCGCTGGTACGGCCCAGCTCATCGGTGATCCCGGCCCGGGAGAGCGTGGTGACCAGGGGGTGCGTCCACGAGTGGTTGCCCACGGTGTGCCCCTCGTCGGAGATCCGTCGGACGAGGTCGCGGTTGTCGTTCGCCATCTCCCCGCAGAGGAAGAACATCGCCCGTACGTCGTGCTCGCGCAGCGTGTCCAGGATGTGCGGGGTGTGGAGCGGGTCGGGCCCGTCGTCGAAGGACAGCACCATGGCGTGCCCGATGTCGGTCAGCTGCTCGAACGGCCGGGTGCGGACCGGCGGAGCCGCCGGGCGGTACCGGGGCGGCGTCTGTCCCGTCATGGGCCGCAGCCTATAGGCGAGCTCCCGGCCGCGGAAGGCGCCGGCCGGAGGGCCCGCCGCACCGGCGACGGGGGGCGACGGACGGGCCGGGGAGGCGACGGGGTCCGCACCGACGAGCCGTACGGCGGCGACGGCGCCCAGGCCGGCGGCCAGCCGCAGGACCGCCCTCCGCAGGGGCGGCCTGTGATCACTCTTCATCCCCCACTGCTCGCACACCCGCCTCGCCGCCCGCCTCAGCGACACCGGCCACCGGCGTTTTTCGCACCCGTATGGCGGGAAGGCCCCGGCGTCCGTGGTGCGCGGGCCCGGCCGCCGGGAGGGCGGGCCAGAGGCCGCCGGGCGAGCCGATAGCCTCACTGCCGTGACAGATCAGCACTCCCACCAGTTCGAACGCGGCACAGACGGACCGAAGGTGATCGTCGCGGGCCTCGACGGTTCCGAGTCGTCCATGCGCGCGGCGGCCTACGCCGCCGGGCTCGCACGGCGCCAGCGGGCCATGCTGGCCCTGGTGTACGTCCAGCCGGTGCTGGCGGCGGGCGCGGCGCTCGGGGCTCCGGTCGGCGACACCACCGCCGAGGTGGCCGAGGGGCTGGTGGAGGAGATCCGGCAGTCGACGGCCCGGATGAAGGACATATGGGACGTCCGCTGGGAGTTCCACACGTTCCGGGGTGACCCGTACAACGGTCTGGTGACCGCCGCCGACGAACTCAAGGCGGACGCCGTGGTGGTGGGCGCGTCGGAGTCGGCGGGGCACCGCTTCATCGGTTCGGTGGCCGTCCGTCTGGTGAAGGCGGGCCGCTGGCCGGTCACCGTCGTGCCGTAGAGCCCTTCCCGGAGTGCCGCCCGACCGTTCACCGCACCATTCGCCGCTCTGAGCGACCGCTCGTCGCACGGGGCGGCGTTTGTCCTGTTCCTCGTGGCCCGGATGCGCTCGTATACGCCAGGTCGGCAGCGAGGCGGGACCTTGGCGGGAAGGGCGTTCACCATGACCACGACGAAGACCGATGAGCGGGCGCTCGCGGAGCTCCAGCGTGAACACGGCCCCGCCCTGTTCCACTTCCTGCTCGGTCTGACCTTCGGTGACCGGCAGCGGGCCGAGGACCTGCTCCAGGAGACGCTGGTGCGGGCCTGGCAGCACCCGGAGGCATTCGACGGCCCGTACGAGTCGATGCGGCCCTGGCTGTTCACCGTGGCGCGCCGGCTGGCGATCGACGCCCGGCGCTCCCGGCTGGCCCGGCCGGCCGAGGTCGGCGACGCCGGTCTGGAGTGCGCGCCGGCGGGCTCCGACACGGCGGAGTCCGCGGTCGCGGCGCTCGACGTGCGCGAGGCGGTGCGCGCCCTGAGCCCGGAGCACCGGTCGGTGCTGGTGCAGATCTACTTCCGGGGGCTGAGCGTGGGCGAGACGGCCGAGGTGCTGGGGATACCGGCGGGCACGGTCAAGTCGCGTTCGCACTACGCACTGCGGCTGCTGTCCCGGAATCTGCCCGGCTACACGCGTCGCCCTTCTCAGGGCCGGACGGTCGTCGGCGCCTCCTGCCTGTGACGGAACCGGTCAGGCGGATACCGCCTTTCCGGCCACGCCGGGCGCCCTCCCCCGGTTCAATGCTGCGTGGGCGATCGGCCGGGCAGCCCGTCGGCCGTACGGCCCCGAGACCGAGGGAATGGGGCGATACGGGATGCCTCCGGAACGTCATGAGGGGTCCGGCGCGGGCGAGCTGCCGGTGCCGATGGCCTGGATGTACGCGGAGTACCTGGCCGACGAGCTGCTGCGCACCGGCGACCTGATGGAGCCGGCGACGCTGGAGTTCCGGGCGGGGCGGGACGCGCTGGCGCTGACCATCTTCCTGCTGGACGGTGCGGTGGCCGGGGCGCTGCCGGCCGCGCGGGTGGACGAGCTGCGGCTGCTCACCGCCGCCGGGACGCCGTGGCGCCGCTGGGTGCGCACCCGGCTGGCCGCCCCGGTGGCGGGCGGGACCGGGGCGGACCTGGCGCTGGCCCGGTCGGCCTGGCGGTGGCTGGAGGAGACCGAGCTGCTGGCCGCCGATCTGGAGGCGGTCGGGCAGCTGCCGCCCTGGGAGGCGGCGGAGGGCACGGAGGAGGAGGCGCGGGTGTGGACCCCGGCCTGGCAGCTGGGCCTGCCGCTGGGACACCTCGCGGTGCACCTGTACTGACGGTGCGCCCGTACGCGGTGCGCCCGTTCCGGGGGCGCCGCTCAGGACCCGTGCACCCCGGCGCGGTACTTCGGCAGCCGGACCGTGATCCGCATCCCGGCGCCGATGCCCGTCTCGATGACCAGACCGTACTCGTCCCCGTACACCTGGCGGAGCCGTTCGTCCACGTTGAGCAGGCCGATGCCGGTCGACCGGCCGCCCTCGCCGCGCAGGATGTGGCGCAGCCGCTGGGGGTCCATGCCGGTGCCGTCGTCCTCGATGACCACCTCGGCCTCGGAGCCGGCGTCCAGGGCGCTGATGGTGATGCGGCTGGAGGTGACGGCGCCTTCGAGACCGTGTTTGACGGCGTTCTCGACGAGCGGCTGGAGGCAGAGGAAGGGCAGGGCGACAGGCAGGACCTCGGGGGCGACCTGGAGGGTGACGGAGAGCCGTTCGCCGAAACGGGCCCGGACCAGGGCGAGGTACTGGTCGATGGAGTGCAGCTCGTCCGCGAGGGTCGTGAAGTCGCCGTGGCGGCGGAAGGAGTAGCGGGTGAAGTCCGCGAACTCCAGGAGGAGTTCGCGGGCCTGCTCCGGGTCGGTGCGGACGAAGGACGCGATGGCGGCCAGTGAGTTGAAGATGAAGTGCGGGGAGATCTGGGCGCGCAGGGCCCTGATCTCGGCCTCGATGAGCTGGGTGCGGGAGCGGTCGAGTTCGGCCAGTTCCAGCTGGACGCAGACCCATCGGGCGACCTCGCCCGCGGCCCGGGCCAGGACCGCCGATTCGCGCGGGGCGTAGGCGACGAGGGTGCCGAGGACGCGGTGGTCGACGGTCAGCGGCACGGCGACGGCCCACTTCAGCGGGCAGTCCAGATCGTCGCAGTCGCTGCGGAAGGCGGTGTCGCGGCCGGTCTCCAGGACGCCCGCGACCTGCTCCATGACGTCCTGGCCGTGGTGGTCGCCCTCGCCGTCCCAGACCAGGACCCCGTCGCGGTCGGTGAGGCACAGCGCGTCGGTGCCCAGCAGCGAGCGCAGCCGGCGCGCCGACCGGCGGGCGCTGTCCTCGGTGAGCCCGGCGCGGAGCGGGGGCGCGGCCAGGGACGCGGTGTGCAGGGTCTCGAAGGTGGCGTGCTCGACGGGCGTGCCGACGTCGCTGGTGCGCAGGGGCCGGGCGGTGCGGCGGCCGAGCAGGAGGCCCCCGCCGAACAGCAGGAGGGCGAGCACGACGATGACGGCGTATCCGGCGCCGGTCACCGGTGCCTCCCGGTGGCGAGCGCCTCGGGCAGGTGGAAGCGGGTCATCGCGGCGTTGGTGCCGGGCGGTATGCGGCTCGGTGTGGCGAGCGAGACCAGGATCATGGCGAGGAAGCCGACCGGTACGGACCAGACGGCGGGCCAGGCGAGCAGGGCGTGCGGCCAGCCGGGCGGGCGTACCGCGCCGCTGACCGTGATGGCGACGGAGAGCAGCGCGGAGCCGCCGCCGAGCAGGAGACCGGCCACCGCCCCGGGCGGGGTGAGCCGGCGCCACCAGATGCCGAGGACGAGCAGCGGGCAGAAGGAGGACGCGGAGACGGCGAAGGCCATGCCCACGGAGTCGGCGACGGGGACCCGGCTGACCATCAGCGAGCCGGCCAGGGGTACGGAGATCGCGAGGACGGTGGCCAGGCGGAAGTGCCGCACCCCGCGGGAGGGCAGCACGTCCTGGGTGATGACCCCGGCGACGGCCATGGTGAGCCCGGACGCGGTGGAGAGGAACGCGGCGAACGCGCCGCCCGCGACGAGCGCCCCGAGGAGGTCGCCGCCGAGTCCGCCGACGACCCGGCCGGGCAGCAGGAGCACGGCGGCGTCCGCGTCGCCGCCGTGGATCAGCTCGGGGGCGTACAGGCGGCCCAGCGCGCCGTAGACGGGCGGCAGGAGGTAGAAGACGCCGATGAGGGCGAGGACGGCGACGGTGGTGCGGCGGGCGTCGCGGCCGTTGGGGCTGGTGTAGAAGCGGACGACGACGTGCGGCAGGCCCATGGTGCCGAGGAAGGTGGCGACGATGAGGCCGTAGGTCGCGTACAGGGGGTGGTCGGCGCGGAACGCGGAGAGGTGTTCGTCGAAGGTGATGTGGGGCTGTCCGTCACCCCGCCAGGCCAGCACCAGGAAGATCGCGGGGACGAGGAGCGCCGTCAGCTTCAGCCAGTACTGGAAGACCTGGACGAAGGTGATCGAGCGCATCCCGCCGGCGGCGACGGCGAGGACGACGACGGAGGCGACCAGCACGTCGCCGAGCCAGCCGGGCGCCCCGGTGAGGATCTTGAGGGTGAGTCCGGCGCCCTGGAGCTGGGGAACCAGGTAGAGCCACCCCGCACCGACGACGAGCACGCTGACGAGGCGGCGGACCTGCCGGGACTCCAGGCGCCCTTCGGCGAAGTCGGGCAGGGTGTACGCCCCCGAGCGGCGCAGCGGGGCGGCGACGAAGACCAGCAGGACCAGATAGCCGGCGGTGTAGCCGACCGGGTACCAGAGCATGTCGGGCCCGTGCACGAGGACCAGGCCCGCGATGCCGAGGAAGGATGCGGCGGAGAGGTATTCGCCGCTGATGGCGGCGGCGTTGAGCCGGGGGCGCACGGTGCGCGAGGCCACGTAGAAGTCGGAGGTGGTCCGGGATATCCGCAGCCCGAAGCCGCCGACGAGGACGGTGGCCAGGACGACGACGGCGACGGCCGCCACCGCGTACGTGCGGCTCACGGGGCGGGGCGGCCTTCCACGAGCCGGGCGAAGTCGCTCTCGTTGCGCTCGGCGCGGCGCACGTACCACCAGGCGAGCAGGGTGAGCGGCGGGTAGGCGGCGAAGCCGAGGACCGCCCAGACGACTGCGGAGCTGTGCAGGGCCTCGAAGACGAGGGGCAGGGTGCCCACGACGGCGGCGAGGACCGCGAAGGCGGTCAGCCCGGCCCGCAGCTGCCCGCGCATCAGCGAGCGGACGTAGGCGCCGCCGAGCGCGGTCTGCTCGTCGATCTCCGACTGGGTGCGGTAGCGCGGCAGCGGGCGCACCCGCCGGGGCTCCCCCGTCACCACTTCTCGCCGGGGTGTGGGCTCTGCGGACATGGGGCCGGAGTGTAGGCGGCACCCGGTGCTGCTGGGAAGGGGTTTCGGGGCGGGTAGCGGCTGGTCAGCGGCCGGTCCCGCGCATCAGGAGGTCGCGCAGCGCCCGGGTGTGGCGACGGCTGACTGCGAGCTCCGCGGTGCCGATGCGGACGCTCATGCTGCCGGCGTCCAGGCGCAGTTCGTCGATCCGGCCGAGGGCGACGAGGTGGCGGCGGTGGATGCGGACGAAGCCGCGGGTCCGCCAGCGCTCCTCCAGGGTGGTGAGGGGGACGCGGACGAGGTGGCTGCCGGCGGCCGTGTGCAGCCGGGCGTAGTCGCCCTGGGCCTCGGCGTACGCGATGTCGTCGATCGGGATGAAGCGGATGACGCCGCCCAGTTCGACGGCTATCTGGTCCTGGGCGGTGTCGTGGACGACGGGCGCCGAACGGTCCTGGACCTGTTCCGCGACGCGTCGCACGGCTTCGGCGAGGCGTTCGCGGCGGACCGGTTTGAGGACGTAGTCGACTGCCTTGAGGTCGAAGGCGTGCACGGCGAAGCCCTCGTGGGCGGTGACGAAGACGATGAGCGGCGGTGCGGCGAACCCGGCGAGGAGCTGGGCGACGTCGAGCCCGGTGAGGCCGGCCATGTGGATGTCGAGGAAGACCACGTCGATGGCGGACGGGTCGTCGGGGCCCGCGTCGACGGCGCTCCCGATGCGGCGCAGCGCCTCGGTGGCCCCGGTGGCGCCCTCCGCGCTGCGGATGCGGGGGTCGGCGCGCAGGAGGTAGAGCAGTTCCTCCAGGGCGGGTTCTTCGTCGTCGACGGCGAGTACGCGGAGCATGAGGCCGGAGTGTAGGGCGTGCCCCCGTGCAGCGCGCCCCTACTTGAGGAGCCGGGACAGGCGGCGGTCCGCGAGCGGTTTGCCGCCGGTCTGGCAGGTCGGGCAGTACTGGAGCGAGGAGTCGCTGAACGAGACCTCGCGGATGGTGTCCCCGCAGACCGGGCACGCCTGGCCGGTGCGTCCGTGGACGCGCATAGCGCTCTTCTTCTCGGCCTTGAGACGTCCCGCCTCGACCCCGCCGGACCGTTCGACGGCATCCTCCAGGGTGGTGCGCATGGCCTCGTGGAGCCGGGTGATCTCGTCGTCGGTGAGGTTCGCGGTGAGCTTGAACGGCGACATCCTGGCGACGTGCAGGATCTCGTCGCTGTACGCGTTGCCGATGCCGGCGATGAGCGACTGGTCGCGCAGGGCGCCCTTGATCTGGCGGCGCTCCCCGTCGAGCAGCGCGGCGAGCGCGTCCCGGTCGAACTCCGGGCCGAGCGGGTCGGGTCCGAGGCGGGCGATCCCGGGGACCTCGGCCGGGTCGTGCACGAGGTGGACGGCGAGGCGTTTGGTGGTGCCGGCCTCGGTCAGGTCGAAGCCGTCGCCGCCGGTGAGGACGGTACGCAGGGCGAGCGGGCCCTTGCCGGGGCGCGGCGGGGCGGCCGGGAAGGCGTCGTTCCAGCGGAGCCAGCCGGCCCGGGCGAGGTGGGTGATCAGGTGGAGCGGGCCGACGCCGATGTCGAGGAACTTGCCGTGCCGCCGGACGTCGGCGACCGTGCCGCCGTGCAGGGCGGTGAGCGGCGGGTCGTAGGTCTTGAGGACGCTGATGGCGACGGGCAGGACGCGGTCGATCTCCTTGCCGACGAGGTGGTCGTCGAGGAAGAGCCGCAGGGCTTCGACTTCCGGCAGTTCGGGCATGGTCCCAGCCTGCCGCAGCGGCGCGCGGGCCGCCTATCGGAGGCCGTACACGCGTTCGGCGGTGGTGCCGAGCACGGCGGCCCGCTCGTCCTCGCTCAGGTGCTGGACCAGGCCGCGGGCGGTGTCCAGGACCTCGGTGTACGTGGCGGCGAGGCGGCACACCGGCCAGTCGGAGCCGAACATGAGCCGTCCGGGCCCGAAGGCGTCGACGACGGTCTCCGCGTACGGGCGCAGGTCGTCCGGGGTCCAGGCGTGCCAGTCCGCTTCGGTGACCAGCCCGGAGAGCTTGCAGGCGGTGTTGGGGAGGGCGGCGAACGCTCGCAGGCCGTCGGCCCAGGGCCGGGTGCGCCCGGTGGCGATCGGCGGTTTCCCCGCGTGGTCGAGTACGAGGACGAGCCCAGGGAGCGCGGCGGCCGCCCGGGTCGCGGCGGGCAGCTGGTGCGGGAGGATCACCAGGTCGTGGACGAGCCCGGCGTCGGCCACGGCGGCCAGACCGCGCAGCACGTCGGGCCGCAGCAGCCACTCGGGGTCCGGTTCGCCCTGGACCTGGTGGCGCAGCCCGACGAGCCGGTCGCCCCCGGGGAGTTCACGCAGGGCGGCCAGGGTGTCTGCGATGTCCGGAGCGGTGAGGTCGGTCCAGCCGACGACGCCGGCAACCAGTTCGCTGCCGTCGGCGAGGGCCAGGAACTCGGGTGTCTCCTCGGCCACGGTGACGGTCTGGACGAGGACGGTGGCGGCGACCCCGGCCGCACGGGCCTCCGGTTCCAGGTCGGCGAGGGCGAAGTCGCGGCGCAGGGGGGCCAGCGCCTCGCCGGTGATCCAGTCCTGGTCGCGTACCGCGAGGTCCCACACATGGTGATGGGCGTCCACGACGCGGGGGCCGGCCGTCACCTCACAGCTCCCAGACGACGGGGAGCCCGGCTTCGGCTCCGTCGGCGGAGTAGTCGTGGGCCACGTCGAGGAGGCCGTCCATCCGGGCCTGCCAGGCGACGTTGACGGGGAGTCGCTCCAGCTCGGCGAGGAGGCGGGCGTAGTCGTCGCACTCGATGAGGTGGAAGAGGTCGGTGCCGCTGCGCCAGATCGTCCAGGAGCCGGCGCCGGCCGCGCGGATCGCCCGGGTCAGTTCCGGCGGGACCTCGCGGTGCGCGGCCTCGTACTCCGCGACGCGGTCGGCGCGGACCTTGGTGTGCAGGGCGATGCGCATGTCAGTGTCCGTTCCCGGGCAGCAGGCCCTGGTCGCGCAGGTCGTCCCAGACCGCGTCGGGGATCTCCCGGTTCAGCTGTACGGCGGCGTCGCGCACCTCGTCCGGGGAGCGGGTGCCGACGAGCACCCCGGCGACGGCCGGGTGGGTGAGCGGGTACCGGAGGGCGGCGGCGCGCAGCGGCACGCCGTGGGCCTCGGTGACGGCCCGCAGCCGGAGGGCACGGTCGAGGAGGCCGGCCGGGGCGGTGGCGTAGTCGTAGGTGGCGCCCGGGCGCGGGTCGGCGAGGAGGCCGGAGTTGAAGACCCCGCCGACGACGACGCTCCGGCCGCGTGCGGCGGCGGCCGGCAGCAGGTCGGTGAGGGCCGCCTGGTCGAGGAGGGTGAACCGGCCGGCGCACAGGACGACGTCGACATCGGTGTCGCGGACGAAGCGGGTGAGCATCGCGGTCTGGTTCATACCGGCGCCGATGGCCCCGACGATCCCCTCGGCGCGCAGTCTCTCCAGTTCCGGGTACGCCTCGCGGAAGGCGGGTTCCGCGTGGTCGTCCGGGTCGTGGAGGTAGGCGATGTCGATGCGGTCGAGGCCGAGGCGGCCGAGGCTGTCCTCGATGCTGCGGCGGACGCCGGCCGCGCTGAAGTCCCAGCGCCGGCGGTGCGTGGCGCGTACGGCGAAGCCCTCGGAGAGCCCGTCGGAGGCGGCGGTCTCCGACGCGGGCAGCGGTTCGAGGACGCGGCCGACCTTGGTGGAGAGCGTGTACGCGTCGCGGGGGCGGCGGCGCAGGGCCTCCCCGAGGCGGCGTTCGGAGAGGCCGAGTCCGTAGTGCGGCGCGGTGTCGAAGTGGCGGATGCCCGCGTCCCAGGCGGCGTCGACGGTGGCCGCCGCACGTTCCGGTTCCACTTCGCTGAAAAGGTTGCCGATGGCGGCCGCGCCGAAGGAGAGTTCGGTGATCGCGACCGTGCTGCCGCCCAGCCTGTTGCGTCGCATGCTGTCGCCGCCCTCCTCGATGATCGCTGCCACCCAGCGAATATTCATCGGATCACTTGGGCGCGTCAACACGTGTGCGGCCACCAGTTACGGCGATCGGGGAGGGACCTGTCCGATCTATGCCTTCATCGTCAGCTCTCCCCCACTTCCGCTCTCCCCCACTTCAGCGAGCAGCGCGGCCAGCTCCTCGTCGGCGCACCGCGCCAGTCCGTCCAGACCCGGCAGCGCCTTGCCGTCGCCCACGACTCCGATGTGCACGCGCGAGCCGTACGTCGTCAGCGCGACGGCCATCGACTGCCCCCGGGCCAGCGGCGCCATCGGGTACAGGGCGCTCAGCGGGCAGCCGGCCAGCGAGAGGCGGGAGCGCGGCAGGGGCACGCTGGTGACCAGGACGTCGAAGAGCATCCGGGCCGCGTTCCCGGCGAGCGGGGCACCGAAACGGTGGGCCAGCGACGGCAGCTGATCGGCCAGCACCGCGACCGCTCCGGCGCCGCGCAGCGGACCCGCGGCCTTGTTGCGGTCCATCGCCTCGCGTACCGCGCGCAGCCGCTCCCGGGGATCCGGCTCCGAGACGGGGAGGTCCAGGAGGTAGGCGGAGAGCCGGTTGCCGGTCGCCACGGCCGCGCCGCCCGGCCGGCGACGCGAGACCGGGACCAGGGCGCGCGGATCGTCACGCGGCGGGGTCTCGCCGCGCTCCAGCATCCAGCGCCGCAGCGCGCCCGCCACGACGGTGAGCAGCACATCGTTCCCGGTGCCCCCGGTCACGCGGCGGACGCGCCGCACGGCGTCGAGGTCGAGGTCGGCCGTGGCGAGCCGCCGGGTGCCGCTGGAGCCGGCCCGGAGCACCGGTGCGCCGCGCGGGTCGAAGCGGCCGGCCCGGACGAGCGAGGCGCCGACCCCGACGGCGCGGCCCAGGTCCTCGATCCGGCCGAGGGCGAGCCCGGCGACCTGGCGCGGGCCCGGCATCCAGGACCGGGGCGGCACCGGGCGCGGCCGGGCGGAGGGGCGGGGCCGAGTGGTCGCGGTGGTGATCTGGTCGAAGATCCCGGCCCCGATGGCGACCGCCCGCATGCCGTCGGCGAGGGCGTGATGGAGCTTGACGAGCACGGCGAACGGGCCGCCGCCCGGTCCGTCGATGAGGTACATCTCCCAGGGCGGCAGGCCCCGGCGGAGCGGCCGCTCCATCAGCTCTCCGGCGAGCCGGGTCGCGGCCGCCATGAAGCCCGCGCCGCCGTTCGCCGTCTCCTCGGCGGTCAGCAGTGCGCGCCGGACGTGGCGGTGCACGTCGAACTCCGGATCGGTGGACCAGGCCGCACCGCCGACGGGCAGCAGCACGTCGCGTACCCGCATGCGCAGCCGGGGAATCGCGGCGGCGCGGTCGCCGAGGAGGCGGAGGAGCGCGTCGGGGCCGGGGCAGGCGCCAGAGGGTGGCGCGAAGACGGCGAGCGCGCCGAGGTGCATGGGGTGGGCAGCGGACTCGAGGTGCCAGAAGGCGAGATCGAGGGGTGCCAGTAGCTCAGTGCCCAACGGGTCCTCATGTCATCGAAGACGGGAGACCGACCAGTCGCAGTCAATCTCCGGCGGTCCATCACGGTCAAGTACGGAAACATTACGTTCAGTTACATTCTCGTTGCGTGCCGCTTCTCGGCCGTCCGGAGGAAGGACGGGCGAGAGGTCAGCCGCGTGGCGGAACGACGAATTCGCTCCAGACGCACTTGCCGGTGCCCCGGGACTCGACGCCCCAGGCGTCCGCGAGCCGGTCGACCAGCAGCAGTCCGCGTCCGGAGACTCCTGCCTCACCGGCGTCCCGGCGGCGCGGCAGGGCGCTCGACCGGTCCTCGACGTCGACCCGGAGCCGTCGCTCGGGACCGGTGAGGACCCGGATCGTGACGATGGCGCCGCCGTCGGTGTGCATCAGGGCGTTGGTGACCAGCTCGTCGGCGGCCAGCTCGACCTCGTCGGCCCGGTCGCCCGCACCCCAGGCCCGGACCGCCGCGCGGATCATGTGGCGGGCGGAGCTGAGCGCCTCGGGGTCGTTCTGGGCGACATGCTGCTGGAGCCGCCCGCCCGGCTGCGGGGCCTGGGCGGCCTTGCGGCGCAGGAGCAGCAGGGCCACGTCGTCCTCGCCGCCGCGCTCGTCCACGGACGCGCAGAGGCGGTCGGCGAGCTGGTCGAGGTCCTGCGGGCCGTTCGTGACGAGGGCGGTGAGCCGCTGGGTGCCCTCGTCCAGATCGGCGCCGGGGAGCTCCACGAGTCCGTCGGTGAACAGCACCATGGTCTGGCCCGGGTCCAGCTCGACCGTGCCGACCGGGTATTCGAGCCGGCCGAACTCGGCGGAGAGCCCGAGCGGCAGCCCGCCTTCGGAGGGCACCCTGCGGCAGCCGCCGTCGGCGTCGCGCACGAGTGGGTCGACGTGTCCGGCGCGCACCAGCTGGACCACGCCGGTGGTCAGGTCGGCCTCGGCGTAGGTACAGGTCGCGAAGCGGTCGGTGTCGAGTTCGTTCAGGAAGACGGAGGCGCGTGCCATGACCGTGGCGGGGCTGTGCCCCTCGGCGGCGTACGCCCGCAGCACGATGCGCAGCTGGCCCATCACCGCGGCGGCGTGGGTGTCGTGGCCCTGCACGTCCCCGATGACGGCGCCGACCCGGCCTCCGGGCAGCGGGATGACGTCGTACCAGTCGCCGCCGATGTCCCGGCCGAGCCGGGCCGAGCGGTAGCGCACCGCGATCTGGGCGCCGGGCACGTCGGGGATCCGGCGCGGCAGCATGGCCTGCTGGAGCCCTTCGGCCAGGTCGTGCTCCTGTTCGTAGAGCATGGCCCGCTGAAGGCTCTGGGCGATGGAGCTGCCGAGGGCCAGCAGCAGGTTCCGCTCATCGGCGGTGAAGCCGTCCTTGCCGCTGTAGAGGAGGCCGAGCGCGCCGATGGGGCGGGCCTGGGCGATCAGCGGGAGGTAGGCGGCGGAGGTGATCCCGAGGTGGCTGATGTGCGGCCACAGGACGGGGTAGGAGGCGGCGAAGTCCTCGGCCGACTCGATGAAACGGGGTCCGAGCGTGCGGACGACCTCGCTCATCGGGTACTGCTCGTCCGTCCGGGTGTACCGGGTGCCGGGCACGAACGATCCCTCGGGCCCGTCGGCCACCAGGTGGATGCGCCCGGCCTCGGTCAGCCCCATGACCAGGCTGGTCGCGCCGAGCAGGGCCAGGCCCTCGGAGTTCTTCAGGACATCGATGACGTCCTTGACGGTACGGGCGTGGGCCAGCGCGGCCGTGGTGGCGTCGACCAGGCTGGTGCGGCGGCGCAGCTCCTCGTCCAGCTCGCGGCGGGCGGCGGACTCGGCGAGCTCGGGGCCGGCGTCCCGGACGATGCCGATGATCCGGCGGGGGCGGCCGCTGTCGTCGCGGCGCACGAAGCCCTGGGTGTGCGCCCAGCGCAGGGTTCCGTCGCGCGACTGGAGGCGGAAGTACGCCCCGTAGTTGCTGCGGCCGCTCTTCAGCGTCTCGGACACCAGGGTGTCCAGCCGGACGCCCTCGCCGGGCGGCACGCGAAGCCCGAGCGTCTGGGGCCGGTTGTCGTATTCGTCGGCCCTCAGATCGAACACGTCGAGGGCGGGCCGGTCCAAGTGCATGAGGCCGCTGTCGAGATCCCAGTCGAAGCTGCCCATTCGGTTCAGGGCGAGACTGAGATCCGGGTGGGCGGGCCAGTCGTCCGGGAGTGACAGGGCACCCGCTGCCCGATCATCCATGTGCGTCACTCTGCCACTATTTGTCCGATTCCTCGACTGAGCCGTCCATTTGCTGAACGTGCGATAGGACACATGTGCGGAGCGCGGCGCAGGGCCGCATCGCAAGGATTTCCCGGCCACCGGCGCAGGAGGGACGCCCGAATACCGCCCGGTAGGACCGCCCCGCCCCGAAAGCGGGTCCGAGCAGGGGCTAACGTGTGCGACGGGGGTTGACTAAGCCTTGCCTTACCCATCGGCCCCGCTTCTGCTCACCCGTTCGAAGGAACAGCTCGCCATGACACGCCCCGTCCGCGTCGCCATCGTCGGAGCCGGTCCCGCCGGCATTTACGCGGCGGACGCGCTGCTCAAATCCGACGCGGCCGCCGACCCGGGCGTATCCATCGACCTCTTCGAGCGGATGCCCGCCCCCTTCGGCCTGATCCGCTACGGCGTGGCGCCCGACCACCCGCGCATCAAGGGCATCGTGCAGGCCCTGCACCAGGTGCTGGACAAGCCGCAGCTGCGCCTGTTCGGCAACGTCGACTACCCGAACGACCTGGACCTCGACGAGCTGCGCACGTTCTACGACGCGGTGATCTTCTCGACCGGCGCCGACGCGGACCGCGCGCTCGACATCCCGGGCCACGACCTGGACGGCTCCTACGGGGCCGCCGACTTCGTCTCCTGGTACGACGGCCACCCGGACGTCCCGCGCACCTGGCCGCTGGAGGCCGGGAAGGTGGCCGTGCTGGGCGTCGGGAACGTGGCCCTGGACGTGGCCCGCATCCTCGCGAAGACCGCCGACGAGCTGCTGCCGACGGAGATCCCGGCCAACGTCTACGACGGCCTGAAGGCGAACAAGGCGCTGGAGGTGCACGTCTTCGGCCGGCGCGGCCCGGCACAGGCGAAGTTCAGCCCCATGGAGCTGCGCGAGCTGGACCACTCGCCCAACATCGAGGTCATCGTCAACCCCGAGGACATCGACTACGACGCGGGTTCGATCGAGACCCGGCGCGGGAACAAGCAGGCCAACATGGTCGCCTCCACGCTGGAGAACTGGGCGATCCGCGACGTCGGCGACCGGCCGCACAAGCTCTTCCTGCACTTCTTCGAGTCCCCCGTGGAGATCATCGGCGAGGACGGCCGGGTCACGGGCCTGCGCACCGAGCGCACGGAGCTGGACGGCACCGGAAACGTGCGCGGCACCGGAACGTTCCACGACTGGGACGTCCAGAGCGTCTACCGGGCGGTGGGCTACTACTCGCGCGAGCTGCCGAAGCTGCCGTTCGACGTCGCGTCCGGCACGGTGCCGCACGCCGCGGGCCGGGTCCTCGAAGGCGGCGAGCCGATGGAGTCGGTGTACGTCACCGGCTGGATCAAGCGGGGCCCGGTCGGCCTGATCGGCCACACGAAGGGCGACGCCAACGAGACGGTCGCCTGCCTCCTGGAGGACCACGCCGCCGGCCGGCTGCCCGCCCCGGAGCGGCCCGAGCCCGAGGCCGTCACCGCCTTCCTGGAGGAGCGCGGCATCCGCTACACCACCCGTGAGGGCTGGTACCGCCTTGACGCGCACGAGCGCGCCCTCGGGGCCGGGCAGGACCGCGAGCGCGTCAAGGTCGTGGAGCGCGAGGCGATGCTGGACGCCTCTGAGGCCGGTAACTGACACCACGGCGACGGCCCCGCACACCCGGAAGTGGAGTGCGGGGCCGCGCCGGTGCGCTTCACGGAGAGGCGTGCGCGTCACGGGACCGCTCGCGCACCCGGTCCGGATAGCGCTCGGTGAAACGGACGGCGAGCACCAGCAGGACCACCGGGACGATCCAGTTGAACCAGTCGCGCCCCGACGAGGTGTGCAACGCGAGCAGGCCCAGCAGGGCGGTGGCCGCGAAGACCGCACCCCACAGCAGCGTCAGCACCCGGTTGACGTGGCGGAACACCGGCGTACCCCATACCTCCCGGGGCGTCGTCTCGCGCGCGTACTGCTCGGTGAACGGGACGAACGCCAGCGAACCCAGCGCCACCACCGCGATCACGGCGCTGGACAGCACCTGGGCGTACCGCTCCACCCAGTCCAGGTCCTGACGGTCCAGGAACAGGGCCAGGACGCTCAGCAACGCGAAGAAGACGATGCCGGTGACCTCCAGCACCTTGAAGGAACCCCGGCGCATGTCCGGCAGATTGAGCACCACGGCGGCCACCAGGCCGGCCAGCGCGGCGTACTCCCAGGTACTGGGAGAGGCGATGACGACGAAGATGATCCAGGGCGCGAACGCGAAGAAGAGATTCCCCGTCCGCCGCCCGGAACGGGTTTCGGACACCGGACACCTCCGAAGGCATGGCCCGGAGCGGCGGTCTGCCGCGTCTTCCATGGTGGGCCCGGAAAGGGCCCGCCGCATTCCGCGACCCGCGTTGCGACGGTGCCGGGCCGGGGATTGAATGAAGAGTCAGCCAGGCCCTGAGGCGCTGGACCCGGGTGCGCGCCCACGTTCCGGCAAGGGAGGCCGCCATGGCCGCACATGCCGCACACGCCTTCGACCCGAGCCGGGTCGTCCACCTCTCGGGGCGCTTCGCCCCCGTGACCGAAGAGGTCGACGAGGCGGATCTTGAAGTGACGGGTGCACTCCCCGGCGAACTGGACGGGGTGTTCCTGCGCAACGGCCCCAACCCGCGTTTCACTCCGATCGGTTCGTACCTCTACCCGATCGACGGCGACGGCATGCTGCACGGCGTGTGGATCTCCGGCGGCCGGGCACGGTACCGCAACCGGTTCGTCCGGACACCCGCCGTGGTCGCCGAGGAGCGGGCCGGGCGGGCGCTGTGGGGCGGCATCGAGTCGATGATCCTGCCGCAGGAGCCGGACGTCGGGCCGGAACTGGCCGGCACCTTCCGCGACATGCCCGACATCAACGTGGTGCGCCACGCGGGACGGCTGCTGGCGCTCGCCGAGTCCGACTGCCCGTTCCTCATGACGCCCGACCTGGCGACCGTCGGCAAGGAGACCTTCGGCGGGGCGCTGCCGGCGGGCATCACCGCGCATCCGAAGACCGACCCGATCACGGGCGAGATGCTGGTCTTCTGTTACGGCCTGGAGCCGCCCTACCTCACCTGGTCGGCGATCGGCCCGCTGGGCGACGTGCTCCGGGGTCCCACCCCCGTGGACGGGGTCGACGAGCCGATGATGATCCACGACATGGCGATCACCCCGCGCTTCCTGGTGATCGTGATGGCACCCGTGTTCTTCGACATCGCGGCGGCCATGAACGGCGGCTCGATGCTCGACTGGCGCCCCGAACGCGGTACCCGTCTGGCCCTGGTCCCGCGCGACGGCGGCCCGGTGCGCTGGGCGTCGGACGACGCCTTCTGGCTGTGGCACACGGTCAACGCGTACGACACCGAGCCCGGTGGCGGCGATGTGGTGCTGGACTACGTGCAGTGGACCCGCCTGTCCCTGGGCGCGCCCGCCGAGGGGGCGGAGCCCAATCACGCGGGTCTGGTGCGCGCGGTCATCGATCCCGTCGCGGGCACGATGCGCCGGACCGTGCTGGACGACGTCCGGATGGAGCTCCCGCGCACCGACGACCGGCTGATCGGCAGGCGCCACCACCAGCTGGCCGTGGCCTCGGACTCGGGCGGCCAGGACCTGCTGCCCGGCGAGTACGACGCGCTGCGCTGGTACGACGGCAACGACCCCTCAGGCCCGCATGTGGTGTGGCGGGCCGTGGACCTCTCCGTGGGTGAGCCGGTCTTCGCGCCCGTCCCCGGCACCGGGCCGGGTGAGGGCGGCTACTGGATGACGTACGCCACCGACCGCACCGACGGCACCAGCTGGCTGCTCGTCATCCCGTCCGAGGACCCGGCGTCGGGTCCGGTGGCCCGGGTCCGCATCCCGGTCCGCGTCCCCCTGGGCCTCCACGGCAACTGGCTGCCCACCGAGGAGTGAGGCCGCCGCCCCTCACCACCGCGCGGCCGGACCGGCGTAGGCGCCCCGGGGCAGCCGGATGGACGTCGGCGGCTCGTCGGACCCGGGCGGCTCGTCCGGTACCGGCGGCATCCCGGAGGGCTCGTCCGTGGGCTCACCGGTCGGCGTGGGGCAGCGCGTCTCCCCGGGCGCCCGGGCGGGTACGTGGCCGGCCACCGCCGGCTCACCGGGCGGTGTGGGCGTCTCCGGTGTGGGTACGCCGAGCGTCGGGCAGTCCTCCGGGGACCGGGACGGCGTGGGCTCCGACGACTTCTCCGGCCGCTTCGTGGCGGGTGGCGGTACGTCGGGGAGGGGGCCGGTGATGTCCGTGTCAGGGGTGTAGGGCGGCGGCTTCTCGGGAACGCGGTCGCCGGTGCCCTCGTCGCCGGCCGGCCGGGCGATCCACCTGTGGTGGGCCAGGTCGGCGATCACCAGCTCCGCCACGGGCCGCGCGGCGGGCTCGACCACGACGGTCCGCGCCGGGTCGAATCCCTCCCACCGCTTCCCCGTTCCGGCCGCCGCGTCGCCCGGGCCGGACGGCGGGTCCAGCGGGTTGCCGCAGACGCAGCGGACCCGGGGCAGCCCGCGGTCGTCGACCATGACAGCGGTGCCGGCCTGCAACACGGACTGGTAGGTGATGACGGAGCCGTCCCGGAAGCCGTGCCCGGTGACCAGGGTGTCGGCGCGCAGCAGGACGGGGGTCAGGCCCCGCAGGAAGCCGGCGACCTGGTCGCGGGCGACGGACACGGTGTGCCCGAACGCCTCTTCCCGCGCCGGGTCCACGGCAAGCATCCGGATCTGCGCCTCGACGTCGCAGGAGGGGACGGCGCGTGTTCCGGCGTACAGGCCGGGCGTCGACCCGGTGCGCCTGAGCGCCCGCCCGGGTGCCGACGGGGAGCGGGGCGCCCCGGTCCGTGGGGCGCCCGGGGGCAGGGCGGGGCCGCCCGCGGTGGAGGCGGTGAAGGGTGCGGTTCCGGGGTCGGCCGCGGGCTGGAGGAGGACATCCGCCGCGCCGGCCGTCGCGGTGGCGGGGCCGCCGCCCCCGGAGGTGTCGCGGGCGCAACCCGCGGCGAGGACGAAGCCGGCGGAGAGCAGGGCGAAGACGGTGCGTCGCAGTCGTATGCGTGAGGGCACGGGCGGATCTCCTGCCTGGTCACCGGTCTCCCGGTCGCTCCCCTCATGTCTGCCGCACTTCCCCCGCCCCCGCAAGCCAACCGCCGCCCCGGAGGCGCACACCACTGCCGCCTTGAAGGCGTTCGGAAAAGGCCATAGATTCTGCATCGACAACGACTTGAACACGTTCAACCCGGGGCCATGTCGGTGGCAGCGCCTACACCTCCACGACGACGAAGGATGCGTCCGATGAGCAGCCTCAACTACCCGGAGACGGGAGCCACCCGTCTCGGCCCGCTCCCCGACGGCTACAACCACCTGCACCACCGCACCCTGGTCGGGGGCGGCCGCGCCGACTTCGAGGCCGCCGGTGCGGCGATCACGGAGTTCCGGATGCACCGGGGGTCGGGGGTGCGCGTGGAGGCGTCCACGCCGCGCG
The DNA here is from genome assembly GCF_052542855.1 of Streptomyces sp. SAS_281. NCBI lineage: Bacteria > Bacillati > Actinomycetota > Actinomycetes > Kitasatosporales > Streptomycetaceae > Streptomyces > Streptomyces sp. SAS_281. The sequence goes on along the minus strand of NZ_JBMNDO010000092.1, from coordinate 10,997 downwards.
CCGACGCGGGGACGGCCGTTCGGGTGGCGGTGCAGGCCGGGCCGCTGCGACTCGCCGTACCCTGCCGGGTGATCTGGGCCGAGTACGGTCCGGGGCGGATCGGGTTCGGATACGGGACGGTGACCGGCCACCCGGAGCGCGGCGAGGAGTGCTTCGTGGCCGAACTCGCCGAGGACGGCACGGTCTCGTTCACGGTGATGGCCTTCAGCCGGCCCGCCCGCTGGTACTCCCGGCTCGGCGGCCCGCTGGTGCCGCCGCTCCAGCGGTGGTACGCCCGGCGGCTCGGGCGTACGCTGCGCCGGATCGTCACGGAGCAGCGGGAGCCGCACGGGGCGCGAGGCCGGTGAGCCCGGGGTCGCCGGGCCATACTGGTAGCGATGGAGTGGTTCACCGCTGACGGGTACTGGCTCGGCCGGCTGGTCTTCCAGAAGGCCCTCGCCGTCGTCTACCTGACCGCCTTCCTCACCGCGGCGCTCCAGTTCCGGGCGCTGATCGGGGAGCGCGGCATGCTGCCCGCGGCCGGCGCCCTGCGGCGTACGTCCTGGCGGACCGCCCCGGGGCTCTTCCGGCTGCACTGCTCCGACCGTTTCCTCGCCGCGGTCGCCTGGACCGGGTGCGCCGTCTCCGTCGCGCTGATCGCCGGGGCGGACAACCAGGTGCCGCTGGGAGCCGCAGATGGCGCTGTGGGCGCTGCCGTGGCTGCTGTATCTGTCGATCGTGCAGGTGGGCGGTGTCTGGTACGGCTTCGGCTGGGAATCACTGCTGCTCGAAACGGGTTTCCTCGCCGTTTTCCTGGGGAACGCCGGCACGGCGCCACCAGTGCTCGTGCTCTGGCTGTTGCGCTGGGTGCTGTTCCGGCTGGAGTTCGGCGCCGGACTCATCAAGTGGCGTGGCGACGCCTGCTGGCGGAACCTGACCTGTCTCGACTTCCACCACGAGACGCAGCCGATGCCGGGTCCGCTGAGCTGGTTCTTCCACCGTCTCCCCCGCCCCGTGCACCGGGTGGAGACGGCGGCCAACCATGTGACGCAGCTGCTCGTTCCGGTCCTGCTGTTCACCCCGCAGCCGGTGGCGAGCGCGGCGGCCGGGCTGATGATCGTCACGCAGTTGTGGCTGGTGCTCTCGGGGAACTTCGCCTGGCTCAACTGGCTGACCATCACGCTCGCCCTGCCGGCCGTCGACTGGTCGCCGGTGACCGAGCCGCCCGCCCAGCGGGGTGCCCCCGTCTGGTACGAGGTGGTGGTCCTCGCGGTCACCGCGCTGGTCCTGGTCCTCAGTTACCGTCCGGCCCGCAATCTGGTCTCCCGCCGCCAGGTGATGAACCGGTCCTTCGACCCGCTGCACCTGGTCAACACCTACGGCGCGTTCGGCAGCATCAGCCGGGTCCGCCTGGAGGTGGTGGTCGAGGGCACGGAGGACGCGGTGGTGCACCCGGGCACGGTGTGGAAGGAGTACGGCTTCCGGGGCAAGCCGGGCGATCCGCACCGGATGCCGCGCCAGTTCGCCCCCTACCATCTGCGGCTCGACTGGATGATGTGGTTCGCGGCGCTCTCACCCGCGTACGCACGGTCCTGGTTCGGGCCGTTCGTGGAGCGGCTGCTGGAGAACGACCGGGACACGCTGCGGCTGCTGCGGCACAACCCGTTCCCGGACGCCCCGCCCGCCCAGGTGCGGGCCAGGGTCTTCCGCTACCGGTTCACGACCTGGTCCGAACTGCGGGCCACCGGCTGCTGGTGGCACCGCACGTTCGTACGCGATTTCCTGCGCCCGACCAGGGCGTGAGCGGCTACTTCCCGTTCTCGCGGGCCCGCAACAGGCGGCTGATCTGCTGGACCAGTTCGTCGTCGCTCGCCACCCGCCGCCCGGAGACCAGCGCGCCCAGGCGCTCGGCGGTCTGGAAGTCGTACGCGCGCTCGGCCTCCTCGCCGGGCACATTCGCGTACTCCTCCTCGGCCCGGAAGCCGACGGTCAGGTCGACGGCCTTGGCGATGAGCCAGGTGAGGATGAACGAGAACGCGATCACGGACACGATCGCGACGAGCTGTTTGCCGAGCAGGCCCCAGCCGCCGCCGTAGAACAGGCCCTCCCGGCCGCTGATGCGGGCCGTCGCGAAGAGGCCGACCATGATCAGGCCGATGAGCCCGCCGACCCCGTGCACCCCGACCACGTCCAGCGTGTCGTCCACGTGGAACCGGAACTTGAGGGTGATGGCGTACGCGCTCACCGCACCGACGACCAGACCCGTGATCACCGCACCCAGCGTGTTGATCTCGCCGCACGCCGGGGTGATGGCGACCATGCCCGCGACGGCGGAGGAGACGACGCCCATGGTGGTCACCCGGCCCGTGCGCCACTTCTCGACCAGCGGCCAGGTCACCATGGCGCCCGCCGCGCCGAGCTGCGTGTTGATGAAGGCGGCCGCGGCCGTGCCCTGGTCGGTGAGCGCGGAGCCGGAGTTGAAGCCGAACCAGCCGAACCACAGCAGCCCGACGCCGACGACCACGAGCGGGATGTTGTTGGGCCGTTCCTCGCGGCGCGCGAAGTCGCGGGGCGCGCGCAGCACGAGGGCGGCGGCGAGCCCGGCGACCCCGGAGTTGAGCTCCACCGGCAGCCCGCCGGCGAAGTCGAGGGCGCCGAGGTGCTTCACGATCCAGCCGTCCTTGTCGAACACCCAGTGCGCGATGGGGACGTAGACGATCAGCAGCCACAGCACGACGAAGACGAGCCAGCCCCGCATCGTCGCGCGGTCGGCGATGGAGCCGCTGATCAGGGCCACGGTGATGACGGCGAAGCCCATCTGGAAGGTGCTGTAGATGTACGTGGGGATGGCCCCGCTCAGCGTGTTGAGCCCGATGCCGTTCATGAACACGTGGTCGAGGTTCCCGATGAGCCCGGCACCGCCCACGTCCGGCCCGAACGCCAGGGTGTAACCGATGACCCACCACACGAGAGTGCCGAAGGCCAGTGCGGCGAAGCTCATCTTGATCATCATGAGCACGTGCCGGGTGCGCACCATGCCGCCGTAGAAGAACGCGAGGCCGGGGGTCATCAGCAGGACCATGGCGGTGGCGGCGAGCAGCCAGGCGGTGTCCCCGGAGTCGTACGCGGCCGGCATGGGCGCGGGAGCGGTGATCATCGGCGATACCTCGTGTCGGGAGGGGCGGGGGGGGCGGGCTACGGCTTGCGCAGGTCGGGCGGCGGGTGGCCGGTGAGCAGCCGGCGTACGGCGTGCCAGGCGGCCCGGTGCGCCTCGGCGACCCGGACCGGGCTGTCGTCGAGCAGCCGCACCCATGCCCCGCAGTCCCGGGGCAGCACGCTCACCCCGTACAGGACGCCCAGCCCGGCCAGTGCCTCGTGCAGGGTGTCGGCAAGCCCGGTGGCGGGAACGCGGTCGGTCACCACGAAGAGCGAGGCGACGTGGTCGTGGCCGGCGAACACCCCGGGCCCCAGGACTCCGGTGCCCGGCTGCCCGGGCGCCAGGCGCAGGGTGTCGACGGCGAGGAGGGTGCCGTCGGGCCTGCTGACGCGGAGGTCGGTGGCGAGCATCCGGTACGCGTGGCGCTCGCCCCGGGCGAGCCGGCCGGCGGTGAGGGTGTCGCCGACGAGGACGGTGGCCCCGGGCGCGACGGTCACCTCGGTGCGCTGGTAGAACCGGGCGTCCCGGAACGGGATGAGCGGGTCGGGGAGGTATTCGACGTAGCTGCCGGCCTCGGCGGTGAGGTGGACGCGCTGGCTCGCGTAGTCGTGCTCCATCCGGAAGACCTTGGTCGCGGCCTGGGTCGTCAGGTGGACCTGGGTGTCGGGACCGCAATGGAAGTCCATCCGGTAGCGGTCGGCCTGGGCGATGCCGCCGCCGGTCGCCATCAGGTACACGTAGCTCATGCCGGGCTGCGCGGGGTCGATCCACAGCGGGCGCATGATCTGGAGCGGGGTCTTCTGGTAGCGCCCGACGAGGTCGGTGCGCCCGCCCCGCACGGCGAACGCGAGGTCGAGGATGCCGACCTTGGCCGGTGAGCCGGGCGCCAGGGTGTCCGGGACGGAGGCCAGCGCGGCCACGTCCGGGGGGACGCGGACGGGCGCGTAGTACTCCTCGGTGAGCCGGGCCTTCGGCCGCTGCGGGGCGAGCGGCACGTCAGATCAGCACCTTGCGGCGCGATTCGAGGTAGCCGGCGATCTCGTCCACACCCACGCCGGTCAGGCAGTCGGTGAGTACGACGGGGCCATCGCCCCGCACCCGGTGGGCGTCGGACTCCATGACGTCGATGTCCGTCCGCACGTACTGCGCGATGTCGATCTTGTTGATGACCAGGAGGTCGGAGTCGGTGATGCCGGGGCCGCGCTTACGGGGCATCTTCTCCCCCTCCGCCGTGTCGAGCACGAAGAGGAAGAGGTCGACCAGGGCCGGGCTGAACGTCAGGGTGAGGTTGTCGCCGCCGGACTCGTACAGGAGGGTGTCGGTGTCCGGGAAGCGTTCCAGCATCTCGGCGCCGGCCGCGAGGTTCATCGTCGGGTCGTCGCGCACGGCGGTGTGCGGGCAGGCGCCCGTCTCGACGCCGACGACGCGCTCGGGTTCCAGGACGCCGGCCAGGGTGCGGCGGACGTGCTGGGCGTCCTCCTGGGTGTAGATGTCGTTGGTGATGACGGCGGGGCGGTGACCGCGCGCGATGAGGACCGGGACCAGTGCCTCGATGAGCGCGGTCTTGCCGGAACCGACGGGTCCGCCGATGCCGACCCTGAGTACGTTGTCGTCCATGGTGCTCCCTGGGATGTCGTGGATGTCGTGGGGGGTGGTCGGTCAGCTGGCGAAGAGCCGGGCCTCGGCGCGTTCGTGACGGCCCGACATGACGTCCGACGCGAAGACGGTGGCGCCGAGGTCGTCCAGCTCCCTGCGCAGCGCCGCGTCGACAGTGGTCTCGATGACGGGTGCGGCGCCTCGGAGCAGGGTCTGCGCCGTGCGGTGATCGGTCAGCCTCAGCCGCAGGGCGGCACCGGCGAAGCTCACGCAGAACGCGAACAGGTCGGCGGCGACCGCCTGGCGGACCGGGACGCCGGTCGCCGCGTAGACGACGCCGGCCGCGACCGCCTGGGTGCCCGGGGCCTCGCGGCGCACGACCCGGTCGTGGTAGTCGCCGATCTCCGGGCGGCCGAAGACCTCGTGGCCCAGGTCCAGGAGCTGGCGCCCGGTCCGGGTGGCGGCCTGGCGCATCTCCCGGCCCAGCTTCGTGGCGAACAGGTGCTCGTCGATCCGGACCACGGTCGCCGGGTCGCCCGCCGCGGTCGCCCGATGGGCGAGGGCGAGCGCGGTGGCGTCGGCGGGACCGACTCCGTGCAGCAGCAGGTCCGCCAGCAGCAGCGGCAGGCTCTCCGCGTCCACGGCGCCCGCCTGGGCGTAACCCTCCAGACCGTGCGAGAGGGTGTAGAAGCCGCTCGGGAACGCCGAGTCGGTCAGCTGGAGGCTGACCAGCAGCGGCCCGAGGCCGGTGGCCGCCGTGGTCCCCGCCGGGCCGGGGTCGCCCGCGATGTCGCCCTCCTTGCGGTACATCGGCCCTAGACCAGGAAGTAGAGGTGGTTCAGGGGCAGCGTCTCGGCCGGGTCGATGGTGGCGACCTTGCCGTTGAGCGTGACCTTGAACGTCTCCGGGTCGACCTGGACGTCGGGCAGGGCGTCGTTGCGGATCATGTTGTGCTTGCCGATGGTGCGGGTACGGCGCACCGGGAGGACCTGGCGTTCCAGACCGAGTTCGGCCGGCACCCCGGCGGCGATGCCCGCCTGCGACATGAACGTGGCGTGGGTGGCCGGGAGCGCCTTGCCGTACTGCCCGAACATCGGCCGGTAGATCACCGGCTGCGGGGTGGGCAGGGAGGCGTTGGGGTCGCCCATCTGCGCCCAGGAGACGATGCCGCCCTTGATGATCATCTTGGGCTTGGCGGCGAAGGAGTGGATGGGCCACAGCACGATGTCGGCGAGCTTGCCCTTCTCGATCGAGCCCACGTAGTCGGAGATCCCGGAGGCGATGGCGGGGTTGATGGTGACCTTGGCGAGGTAGCGCAGCACCCGCTGGTTGTCGTTGCGCTCCGAGTCGCCCTCCAGGATTCCGAGCTTGTCCTTGCAGTGGTGCGCGGTCTGGAAGGCCCGGGTGACGGACTCCCCGATGCGGCCCATGGCCTGGGAGTCGGACGAGAACATGCTGATCACGCCGAGGTCGTGGAGCACGGACTCGGCGGCGATGGTCTCGGCCCGTACCCGGCTGTCGGCGAACGACACGTCCTCGGGGATGTCGCGGCTCAGGTGGTGGCAGACCATGACCATGTCGAGGAGTTCGTCCACCGAGTTCTTGGTGTAGGGCAGCGTCGGGTTGGTGGAGGACGGCAGGACGTTCGGTTCCCCGGTGACGCGTAGAATGTCCGGTGCGTGGCCACCGCCCGCGCCCTCGCTGTGGAAGGTGTGGATGGCCCGGCCGTCGATGGCGGAGCGGGTGTCCTCGAAGAACCCGCTCTCGTTGAGGCTGTCGGTGTGGATCGACACCTGGACGTCGTGGGCGTCGGCGACGGTCAGCGCGTTGTCGATGACGGCCGGGGTGGCGCCCCAGTCCTCGTGCACCTTGAGACCGCAGGCTCCCGCGGTGACCTGCTCGTTGAGCGCCTCGGGCAGGCTGCCGTTGCCCTTCGCCATGATGCCGAGGTTGACGGGGAACGACTCGGCCGCCTGGAGCAGCTTGCCGATGTTGTACGGGCCCGGGGTGCAGGTCGTGCCGTTGGAGCCGTCCGTGGGGCCGGTGCCGCCGCCGATGAGCGTGGTGATGCCGTTGGTCAGTGCCTGTTCGGCCTGTTGCGGGGCGATGAGGTGCACATGGGTGTCGATGGCGCCGGCGGTGGCGATCAGGTGCTCGCCCGCGATGGCCTCCGTGCCGGGTCCGACGACCAGGTCCGGGTCGACGTTGTTCTGTGTCTGCGGGTTGCCGGACTTGCCGATGCCGACGATGAAGCCGTCCTTGATGCCGATGTCGCACTTGACGACGCCCACCATCGGGTCGATGACGACCACGTTGGTGATGACGGTGTCCAGCGCGCCCTGGGCGGCGGTGGCCTGCGGGTCGGAGGCCATGCCGTCGCGCATGGTCTTGCCGCCGCCGTAGACGACCTCGTCGCCGTACAGGCCCTCGCTGTAGTCCTTCTCGACCTCGACGACGAGGTTGGTGTCGGCGAGGTGGAAACGGTCACCGACCGTCGGGCCGAACATGTCGGTGTACTGCTTGCGGGGCAGGATGGGCATCAGCGCGAACCCTTCTTCTTGTCCTTGCCGGACTTGGAACCCTTGGAGTCCCCCTTGGACTCCTTGCTGCCCTTGGTGTCCTTGGAGCCGGACGCGGCGGTCCCGCGTTGCGCACCCTCGAAGCCGCGTTCGATGGCCCGGCGGACGGCTTCGACGCGGGCGGGGTGGGACGAGAGGCTGCCGTTGAGCAGCCCGCTGAAGCCGGTGAGCCGGCCGGTTCCGGCGTACGCGCACAGCTCGACCTCGCGCGTCCCGCCGGGCTCGAACCGTACGGAGGTGCCGGCGGCGATGTTGAGGTGCATGCCGAGGGTCGCCTCGCGGTCGAAGGAGAGCGCCGAGTTGACCTCGAAGAAGTGGTAGTGCGAGCCGATCTGGACGGCCCGGTCGCCGGTGTTGCTCACGGTGACCTTGAGCGTGCGGCGGCCCGCGTTGAGCTCGATCGGGCCGTCTCCGTACAGGTACTGCTGACGGAACGTCATGCGATGCTCCTGACGCCTCGGTCCGCTTCGGCGGCGGACGGATGGTGGTGATGCCGGTGCGCGTCCCCGGGCCCGTGCGCATGAGGATGTCCGTGCGCGTGGCCGTGGCCCTCGCCCGGCGGGTGGGTGTGGGCATGGCCATGGTGGTCGGCGGCGGTCAGCCCGGCGGTGGTGCCGTCGTCGCCGTGCTCGCGCAGGCGCCGGTGGGCGTCGGCCACGCGCTCGTCCAGTACCCGCCGCAGCGCGGGAACCGGCACGAGGGGCCCGGCGTCCGTCACCGGCACCGGCCGCGCGCCGGCCGGACCGGCCGGGGCGACCGGACCGACCGCCGTGAACGTCGCGGGCAGCAGCGCCACGCGCTCCGCGCCCAGCAGTCCGCAACGCCGGACGCCTTCGGCCGGGTCCGGGTCGCCGCCGTCGAAGGCCACCTCGACCAGGGCGTGGCGCCCGTAGCGGCGTACGAGCGCGGCGACGCGGTACAGCTCGGCGTCCTCGAACGGGTCGCCGGAGGGGGCCGTGACGAGGAGCGCGGCGTCGGCGGGTGCCCGGCCGGCCGCCGCCCGCAGCCAGGCGACGAGGTGCTGGGCGGTGCCGAACGGCTCGGCGAGCAGGACGGCGCCGGGCCCGGCGGGGACGGCACGCAGGGTGCGCGCGGTGTCCGCGACGAGTCCGGGCTCCCGGCCCAGCGTCATCGGGACGACCACGGCGGGCTCGCCCCGGCGCCGGTGCGCGGCGACGGCCCGGAAGAGCGCGCGGCCGCTGGGGACGACGCTCACGTCCGGGCCGAGCAGGCCCTCCAGCGCACGCCCGTCCGCGGCTTCGTGGCCGCAGACCGCGATGACGCCCCCGTTCCCCGCCACGGTCAGCCGCCGATGGGGTCGTGGCAGGAGACCAGCTTGGTGCCGTCCATGAAGGACGCCTCGACCTGGAGCAGACCGAGCATCTCCCGCACCCCGGGCATGGTGTCGTCCTCGCCCACCACGTGGCGGCCCAGCTCCATGCAGTCCGCGACGCTCTTGCCGTCGCGTGCCGCCTCCAGGATCGCCTCGGTGATCAGCGCGACCGACTCGCTGTAGTTGAGCTTGAGGCCGCGGTCCTGGCGCTTGCGGGCCAGGTCGGCCACGACATAGACGAGCAGTTTGTCGATCTCGCGGGGGGCGAGGTTCATCGTGGATACCTTCCTCGGGATGTACGGGGGCGGGGTCCGGGGCCTGTCAGTCGCCGCGGCGCAGACGCGGCAGCAGCGGCACGGCGGCCAGCAGCGTCCAGGTGGTGAGGATGAACGGCCAGGTGAAGGTGTGGCCGCCGAACGGTTTGAAGAAGGAGGTCAGGGAAGCGGTGAGGCCCGTGCTCACCACCGCGCCGAGCAGCGCGTAGGTCCCGTTCCAGACCGTGGGGGCCAGGAAGACGGCCCCCAGGCCGATGGCGACGAGCACGGCGTTGTAGCCGTAGATGCCGTTGGCGATCAGCGCCGTCGGCGCGCCGAGCAGCCAGGCGGCGACGATCCCTGCCACGCTGCCGGCGGCGGCCCAGAGGACGACGCGCGGGCCGGCCAGGGCGAGTCCGACGAGCATGATGAGTCCGACGTACCAGCTCTCGACCAGGAAGACCTGCGAGACGTTGGTGAAGAAGGCGTGCCACAGGTCGTTCCAGGTGATGCCGGTGTCGCCGCTCGTCGTGCTGGAGACGGCGGCCGGGGGGCCGTGCCAGACGCGGTCGAAGGCGGGGGCGCCCACCACCATGACGCCGGAGACCAGGCAGAACGGCGCGGTCATGGGGGTGAGCCGGTACGGCGCGAGGAGGGTGGCGAGGGCCGCCATGAGGACGACGCACAGGACGGCGCCCACGACGGTCAGCACATAGGTGGCCGGGTGGTTGCCGAGAGTCGAGACCAGGGCGATGCCGGTCAGACAGCCCGCGAACCCCTGCATGCCGAGCGCGATGCTCCCCCGGTCGACGGCCAGCGCGTAGGCGGCGGCCGTGGCGATCAGCGTCCCCAGCGTGGCGAACAGGCCGGTCTCCCAGCCCGCCGCCCACAGTCCCGCGAGGATCGCGGCCCCCGTGAACAGGCTCGCCTGGAAGTCGACCTGCCCGACGCCGCGCAGCGACGCCAGCAGGTACGCGAACGGCTGACGGCTCTCCAGCCGCCGGACGACATCCGGCTCGGCGAGGGACACGGGGTGCTCCAGCGGCTCGTCAGCGGGTGCGGAACGGACGCCGGGAGGAGCCCGTCATATGCCATGGAGTCACATAAAAGCCCGCTTCTCGCGTCGGGGCCGTTCCCGCTAGCCCACTCGGGTACACCACCGGGGCACACCGCGCACCGGCCCTTCGGTGGCGCACCGCGGTCCGTAGGTTCGCGAGATGTCCCAGAACATGCGCTTGCACGACCGCAGCCACCCCGACCACCACCCGGGCGTGCAGCTCCCGGTCGTGGCCGCCGTCGCGGTCGGCGGTGCCGCGGGGGCTGCCGCACGGTACGCGGCCGAACGCCTGTGGCCGACCGGGACGTTCTCCTTCCCCTGGACGATCCTGCTGGTCAACACGGTGGGCTGCTTCCTGATGGGGATCCTGATGGTCACCCTGAAGCTGCGCTTCCCCGGGGCTCCCCGGCTGATCAGTCCGCTGCTGGGCACCGGGGTGCTCGGCGGCTTCACGTCGTTCTCCCACTACACGGACAATGTGCGGCAGCTGTTCGAGAACCATCAGCCCGGTTACGCGACGGGCTGCCTGGTGCTGACCGTGGCGGCGGCGCTGGCCGCCGTGACGGCGGGGGCGTTCGCGGCGCACTTCGCCTTCGGCCGGTCCTACGGCGCGCGGGGCGAGGCGTCATGACCGACTGGCTGCTCGTGCTGGCCGGCGGCCTGGTGGGGGCGCCGGTGCGCTATCTGCTCGGCGTGGACGCGAAGTTCCGCCTGCACAGCGCCTTCCCCTGGGGCACCTTCGCGGCCAACGCGGGCGCGGCTCTGATCCTCGGGTTCGTCGCGGAGGCCGCGACCGACGGCGATCTGGGCACCCGGCTGAATCTGCTGCTGGCCACCGGTTTCTGCGGGGCCCTGTCGACGTGGTCGACGTTCTCGTACGAGCTGCTCACCCTGAACTCGGCCCGTCGGCTGGGCCTTGCGGCGGCCTATCTCCTGCTCACCGTCGGCATCGGGGTGGGGCTCTCCTTCACCGGGGCCGCCGTGGCGCGCGCGGTGTTCTGAGGAGCGGCGGAACGGGCTGTGGCCCGCCCCCGCGGGGGCG
>NZ_JBMNDO010000091.1:0-32021 GCF_052542855.1 Streptomyces sp. SAS_281 | reverse complement strand
GCCCGGCCCGCGCACAAAGGTTTCGGCCACGCCCTGCAGATTCAGCGGCTGACTGCCTTCATAAGCTGCTCCTTGTTCATCGTGGAGCGGCCCTCGATGTTCTTCTTCTTCGCCTCTTCGTAGAGCTGATCCTTCGTGCGGCCCTGCGCCCCCTTGTGCGAGCGTTCACCGCCGCGCTGGGAGGCCGACTTGGGGTCGCGCGTGGACGTCCTGCTCGCCGTCTTCGACTCGCCGGAACGGGCACGCTCCTTGTTCACCGTGCGGGCGGCGATCTCCTTGGCACGCTTCTCGGACGTGCCGCGCTTCTCCGCGCTCTCCTTCACGTGCTCGTACTGACGCTCACGCTTGGGGCTCGATCCTGCCGGCATGACGCCGTCCTCCTCGCTGTCGTCCTCGGCCACGCGGGCCCGGTGCGGGGTCACCACCCGGGTTGCCGGGCAGCCACGTCCGAAACATGGCACCGCCGCGGCGGGGACGCCCACCGGGTCGTGCGCTCGGGTGACGTCCACGGCCGCCCGTACGCCCGGCCGACCGGTTCCGCAGGGCCGTTCGGGGGCACTCACCGCGCCGCCCATAAGTGAACCCGCCGACTTCGGGTACCGGGGTCTTCGCGAGGCCGGGCCACCCCGGCGCGCGCCGGACGACGAGGAGGAGCGACGGATGGTCACGGGAGGGAACGCCCCGGCGGACGGGCAGCGCGGTACGGATGCGGACCCGGCGCCCGACGTGCGGGCCCTCCGCCGTGACCTGGAACGGCGCGTCGACGGCGAGATCCGCTTCGACGCGGGCAGCAGGGGCGCCTACGCGACCGACGGCTCCAACTACCGGCAGGTACCCGTCGGCGTCGTCGTCCCCCGCACGGTGGACGCGGGCGCCGAGGCGGTCGCCGTCTGCGCCCGGCACGGCGTGCCGGTGCTGTCCCGGGGCGGCGGGACCAGCCTCGCCGGGCAGTGCACCAACGCCGCCGTCGTCATCGACTGGACGAAGTACTGCCACCACCTGGTCTCCGTGGACGAGGCCGCCCGCACCTGCGTGGTGGAGCCCGGCATCGTGCTGGACGAACTGAACCGGCAGCTGGCGGACCGCGGCCTGCGGTTCGGCCCGAAACCCTCGACGCACAGCCACTGCTCACTGGGCGGGATGATCGGCAACAACTCCTGCGGCGCGTCCGCGCAGGCGTACGGCAAGACCGTCGACAACGTCCGGCGGCTGGAGATCCTCACTTACGACGGGCTGCGCTGCTGGGTGGGCCCCACCTCCGACGAGGAGTTCGCGGAGATCGTCGGAGCGGGCGGCCGTCGCGCCGAGGTGTACCAGGGACTGCGCCGGATCATCGACGCGCATCTGGCCGACGTCCGCCAGGGCTACCCCGCCATCCCGCGCCGCGTCTCCGGCTACAACCTCGACTCGCTGCTGCCGGAGAAGGGCTTCGACGTGGCCCGTGCCCTCGTCGGCAGCGAAGGCACCCTCGTCACCGTCCTGCGCGCCGAGCTGGACCTGGTCCCCGTCCCGCCCCACGAGGCGATGCTCGTCCTCGGCTACCCCGACATCTGCGCGGCCGCCGACGAGGTGCCGCGCCTGCTGGAACACAGCTCCCCGACCCAGCTGGAGGCACTGGACGGCCGGATGGCGCAGCTCATGCGTGAGGAGGACAGCCACGTCGCATCCCTGGACACCTTCCCGGAAGGCGACGGCTGGCTGCTGCTCCAGTTCAGCGGGGACACCCAGGAGGACGTGGACCGGCAGGCGCGCGACCTGCTGAAGGCGCTCGGCCGCGACGAGGACGACCCCGCGGTGACCTTCTCCGACGACCCGCCGCGCGAGCGCCGGATGCTCAAGGCCCGGGAGGCCGGGCTCGGCGTGACCGCACGGCCGCCGGACGGACGGGAGACCTGGGAGGGCTGGGAGGACTCCGCCGTTCCGCCCGAACGGCTCGGCGACTACCTGCGCGACCTGAAGCAGCTCTTCGCCGAGTTCGACTACGACCACCCCTCCCTCTACGGCCACTTCGGGCAGGGCTGCGTGCACACCCGCATCCCCTTCGCGCTGAAGACCGCCGAGGGCGTCGAGTCCTTCCGGCAGTTCCTGTTCCGGGCGGCCGACCTCGTCGTCTCGTACGGCGGTTCGCTCTCCGGCGAGCACGGCGACGGGCAGTCGCGCGGCGAGCTGCTGCCCCGCATGTACGGTGAACGGCTCGTCGCCGCGTTCGGCCAGGTCAAGGCCCTGCTGGATCCCGGCAACCGGATGAACCCCGGCAAGGTCACCGACCCGTACCGCACCGACGAGAACCTGCGGCTGGGCCCGCACTGGCGCCCCGCGAACGACGAGACGCACTTCCACTACCCGGACGACGAGGGCTCGTTCAACCGGGCCGTCATGCGGTGCGTCGGCATCGGCAACTGCCGCTCCCACAGCGGTGGCGTGATGTGCCCCTCCTACCGGGCCACGGGGGAGGAGGAGCACTCCACCCGGGGGCGGGCCCGGCTGCTCTTCGAGATGCTCGGCGGCCACCCGGACACCCCCGTCACCGACGGCTGGAGCTCCACCGAGGTCCGCGACGCGCTCGACCTCTGCCTCGCCTGCAAGGGCTGCAAGTCCGACTGCCCGGTGGGCGTCGACATGGCCACGTACAAGTCCGAATTCCTGGCCCACCACTACGCGGGCCGGCTGCGCCCCACCGCCCACTACTCGCTGGGCTGGCTGCCCCTGTGGGCCCGGCTCTCCCGCATCGCACCCCGTCTGGTCAACGCCGCGCTCGACGCCCCCGGACTCCGCCGCGTCGCCAAGCGCGTCGCCGGGGTCGCCGACGAGCGGCAGCCGCCCGCGTTCGCCGAGGAGTCGTTCGTCGAGTGGTGGCGGGCGCGGGGGCTGCCGGAGCCCGACCCGGCGGACGCCCGGACCGTGGTGCTGTGGCCGGACACCTTCACGTCCTCCTTCCACCCCGGCATCGCCCGGTCGGCGGTACGCGTCCTGGAGGACGCCGGCTTCCGGGTCGCCGTCCCGGAGCAGGCCGTGTGCTGCGGCCTCACCTGGATCTCCACCGGACAGCCCGCCACCGCGAAGAAGGTCCTGCGCCGGACCGCCGAGGTGCTGCGGCCGTGGATCGAGGCCGGCACCCCGGTCGTCGGCCTGGAACCGTCCTGCACGGCCGTCTTCCGGTCCGACGCCCCGGAGCTGATGCCGCACGACCAGGACATCCAGCGCCTCGCCGGGCAGTTCCGCACCTTCGCCGAACTCCTGGTCAACGACGCCCCCGACGACTGGCGGCCGCCCGTCCTCACCCGGCGGGCCACCGTGCAGACGCACTGCCACCAGCACGCCGTCACGCAGTTCGACGCGGACCGCGAACTCATGCGCCGCGCCGGGCTCGACGCCGAGGTCCTGGACGAGGGCTGCTGCGGGCTCGCCGGCAACTTCGGCTTCGAACGCGGCCACTACGACCTGTCCATGGACATCGGGGAGCAGGGCGTCCTGCCCGCCGTCCGGGGGGCCGCGCCCGACGCGCTGGTCGTCGCCGACGGATTCAGCTGCCGCACCCAGATCGAGCAGGGCGGGACCGGCCGCCGCGCCATGCACCTGGCCGAAGCACTCGCGCTCGGCCTCGACGGGCCGCTGCCCGCCGACCACCCCGAGAAGGCCACCGCGCGCCCCGCCCGCCCGGCCCCCGCCGCGAGCCGGCTGGTGACGGCCGCCGCGCTCACCGCACTGACCGCGCTCGGCACGGCCGCGTACGCCGCCCTGCGCCGGAACCGAAGCACGACGCACCACCGATAGGAGAGCGAACCAATGGCGACCAAGGTCTCCGACTACGTCCTTCAGCGGCTGCGCGAATGGGACGTCGACCACGTCTTCGCCTACGCCGGCGACGGGATCAACGGGCTGCTCGCCGCCTGGGGGAGGGCCGAGAACAAGCCGAAGTTCGTCCAGGCGCGGCATGAGGAGATGGCCGCGTTCCAGGCCGTCGGCTACGCGAAGTTCTCCGGCAAGGCCGGCGTCTGCGCCGCCACCTCGGGCCCCGGAGCGATCCACCTGCTCAACGGGCTGTACGACGCCAAGCTGGACCACGTACCCGTCGTCGCGATCGTCGGCCAGACCAACCGCAGCGCCATGGGCGGCTCCTACCAGCAGGAGGTGGACCTGCTCAGCCTGTACAAGGACGTGGCCTCCGAGTTCTGCGAGATGGTCACCGTCCCCGAACAGCTGCCCAACGTCATCGACCGGGCCATGCGCACCGCGTACGCCAAACGGACCGTGACCGCCGTCATCATCCCGGCCGACGTCCAGGAACTGGACTACTCGCCGCCCACCCACGCGTTCAAGATGGTGCCCTCCAGCCTTGGCGCGAGCGCGTACGCGCCCGTCCCCGCCGAGGACGACATCGCCCGCGCCGCCGAGGTGCTGAACGCGGGTGAGAAGGTCGCGATCCTCGTCGGACAGGGCGCTCGTGGCGCACGCGCCGAGGTCGAGCGGCTGGCCGAGGTGCTCGGCGCGGGCGTCGCCAAGGCGCTGCTCGGCAAGGACGTCCTGCCCGACGACCTGCCGTACGTGACCGGCTCCATCGGGCTGCTCGGCACCCGCCCCAGTTACGAGCTGATGCAGGAGTGCGACACCCTGCTGGTGATCGGATCCAGCTTCCCGTACACCCAGTTCCTGCCCGAATTCGACCAGGCCCGTGCGGTACAGATCGACATCGACCCCTTCATGATCGGTCTGCGCTACCCGTTCGAGGTCAACCTGATCGGTGACGCGCGCGCCACCCTCGACGCCCTGCTGCCGCGCCTCAAGCGCAAGAAGCACGGCTCCTGGCGGAAGAAGATCGAGAAGGACACCGCCAAGTGGTGGGAGGTCATGAAGGGCCGCGCCGCGGTCGAGGCCGAACCGGTCAACCCCGAGTACGTCGTGCACGCACTCGACGCGCTCCTGCCGGACGACGTCATGGTGGCCTCGGACTCCGGCTCCGCCGCCAACTGGTACGCCCGGCACCTGCGCTTCCGGGGCAACATGCGCGGCTCCCTCTCCGGCACGCTCGCCACCATGGGCCCCGGCGTGCCGTACGTCATCGGCGCCAAGTTCGCCCATCCCGGCCGGCCCGCCATCGCGATCGTGGGCGACGGGGCGATGCAGATGAACGGCATGGCGGAGCTCATCACCATCGCCAAGTACTGGCGCGAGTGGGACGACCCCCGCCTGATCGTCGCCGTCCTCAACAACGAGGACCTCAACCAGGTCACCTGGGAGATGCGCGCCATGTCCGGCGCCCCCCAGTTCCTGCCCTCCCAGTCCCTGCCCGACGTGCGCTACGCCGACTTCGCCCGCTCGGTCGGCCTGGACGGCATCCGCGTCGAGAAGCCCGACCAGGTCGAGGACGCCTGGCACCGCGCCCTGGCCTGCGACCGGCCGTTCGTCATCGACTTCCGGACCGACCCGGCCGTCCCGCCGATCCCGCCGCACGCCGATCTGGACCAGATCGAGGCCGCCGCGTCCGCCATCGTCAAGGGTGACAGCGACCGTGCGGGCATGGTGCGCCAGGGCATCAAGGCCAAGGTCCAGGAGATGCTGCCCGGCCACCACGACCGGTCCTCCGACAAGTGACCCCGCGCCCCGGCGACGCGGACGCCCCCCTGATCGACCGGGTGGAGACCGCCGTCTACACCGTGCCCACCGACGCCCCCGAGGGCGACGGGACGCTGACCTGGGACGAGACCACGCTGGTCCTGGTCCGGGTGGGCGCCGGCCCGGCGAGCGGACTCGGCTACACCTACGGGGCGCCCGCCACCGCCGCGGCCGTCGGCCAACTGCTGGCCGGGGTGGTCACGGGGCGCAGTGCCTGGGACGTGCCCGCCGCCAACGAGGCCATGAGCCGGGCCGTCCGCAACGCCGGGCGCCCCGGGCTCGTCGCCCAGGCGCTGTCCGCCGTGGACATCGCCCTCTGGGACCTGAAGGCCCGCCTCCTGGACCTGCCGCTGGCCCGGCTCCTCGGCGCGAGCCTCCAGGAGGTCCCCGTCTACGGCAGCGGCGGCTTCACCCCGTACGACGACAGCCGGCAGGACCGGCAGCTGCGCGGCTGGGCGGAAACCCAGGGCATCCCCCGCGTCAAGATCAAGATCGGCGAGTCCTGGGGCCGCGAGGAGCAGCGCGACCTCGACCGGATCGCGAAGGCCCGCCGCAGCATCGGGGACAGCACCGAGCTGTACGTGGACGCCAACGGGGCCTACACCCGCAAACAGGCCGTCCGCGTGGCGCAGTGCTTCGAGGAACACGGCGTGACCTGGTACGAGGAACCCGTCTCCTCCGACGACCCGGCCGGGCTCGCCGGGATCAAGGCGGCCACGACGGCCGACGTGACGGCCGGTGAATACGGCTACGCCCTGCCGTACTTCTGGCAGCTGGTCACCGCCGGCGCCGTGGACTGCCTCCAGGCGGACGCCACCCGCTGCGGCGGCATCACCGTCTGGCTCCGCGCCGCCGCGCTCGCCGAGGCCGCCGGTCTGGGCCTCTCCGGACACTGCGCCCCGCACGTCCACGCCCATGCCGCCGCGGCCGTACCCAACCTCCGCCACCTGGAGTGGTTCCACGACCACGTCCGCATCGAGGACATGTTCTTCGACGGGGTGCTCGACCCGGCCGGCGGCACCGTACGCCCCGGCGCGTCCGGCGCCCCCGGACACGGCCTGGAACTGCGCGCCGGGGAGGCGGAGCGGTACCGCGTCCGGTGACCCGCCGGACCACAGAAGGAGGCGCATGACCCGCCCGCACCCCGCGCACGACAACCCGCCGCCCCACGTACTGCGCGAGTACGCCCTCATCGCCGACGGGGAGCGGGGCGCGCTCGTCGGCCCCCATGGCGACATCGCCTGGCTGTGCGCCCCGCGCTGGGACTCCGGCGCGGTCTTCGCCGCCCTCATCGGCGGCCCCGGCCACTACACCGTCACGCCCACCGAGCGCTTCGTATGGGGCGGCTCCTACGCGCCCGGGACACTGATCTGGCGCAACCGCTGGGTCACCACAACCGGTGTCATCGAGTGCCACGAGGCCCTGGCCTTCCCCGGCGACGCACGGCACGCCGTCCTGCTGCGCCGGATCCACGCCGTGGAGGGCGACGCCCGGGTGACCGTACGCCTCGAACCGCACGCGGACTTCGGCGCGCACCGCTCGCGGGACGTGCGGCGCGAGCGGCCCGGGGTGTGGACCGGGCGCACCGGCCCCCTGCACTGGCGGTGGACCGGGGCCGAGGCGGCCCACCCCGTCCGCGACGGCCACCGCACGGGCCTGGCGGCGGAACTGACCGTCCCGGCGGGCGGCCGTCACGATCTGGTCCTCGAACTCTCCGAGCACGAGGACCGGGTCCGGCGCGGCGATGCGGTGGACCCGGACCGTGCCTGGCACGCCACCCAGGACGCCTGGGCCCGCGCCGGCGAGCCGCTGCCCGACTGCCTCGCCCCCGACGACGCACGCCACGCCCACACCGTGCTGCGCGGCCTCACCAGCGCCTCCGGCGGCATGGTCGCCGCGGCCTCCACCAGTCTTCCCGAACGCGCCGAGGCGGGCCGCAACTACGACTACCGGTACGTGTGGATCCGCGACCAGTGCTACGCCGGGCAGGCCGCGGCGGCGGCCGGCGCCCACCGGCTGACCGACGACGCCGTCCGCTTCGTCGCCGCCCGCCTCCACGAGGACGGCCCCCGGCTCGCACCCGCCTACACCGTCACCGGCGCCCCCGTACCCGACCAGGAGACGCTGCCCCTCCCCGGCTACCCGGGCGGCGGGAACCGGATCGGCAACCACGTCAACCGGCAGTTCCAGCTCGACGCGTTCGGCGAGGCGCTGCTCCTGTTCGCCGCCGCGGCCCGGACCGGCCGGCTCGGCCCGGACGGGCGGCGCGCGGCGGACATCGCGGTCGCGGCCGTCGAACGCCGCCACCAGGAGCCGGACGCGGGCATCTGGGAGCTGGACGACCGGGCCTGGACGCACAGCAGGCTCATCTGCGCGGCGGGCCTGCGCGCCATGGCCGCGAACGTCCGCTGCGCGCAGGCGGCCTCGTGGGCCGGACTCGCCGACACGCTCCTCGCCCGGACGGCGGCCACCAGCACCCACCCGACCGGGCGCTGGCAGCGCGCCCCCGACGACCCCGGACTCGACGCCGCCCTGCTGATGCCCGCGATCCGGGGCGGCGTCTCCGCCCGCGACCCCCGGACCGTCCGTACGCTCGACGCCTACCGCGCCGAGCTGACCCACGACCACTACGCGTACCGCTTCCGGCACGACGAACGCCCCCTGGCCGAGGCCGAGGGAGCGTTCCTGCTGTGCGGCCACCTGATGGCGCTCGCCGAGCACCAGCAGGGCAACGAGCGCGAGGCGCTGCGCTGGTTCGAACGCAACCGGGCGGCATGCGGACCACCGGGTCTGTTCACCGAGGAGTACGACATCGGCCAGCGGCAGCTGCGCGGCAACCTCCCGCAGGCGTTCGTCCACGCGCTGATGCTCGAAACCTCCGTCCGCCTCGCCGCACCGGCCCCCACCGAAGGAGAGACACCGTGAGCCAGAGCGTCGTCATCACAGGAGCGAGCGCAGGCATCGGCCGGGCCGTGGCCCGGGCCTTCGGGGCGCGCGGGGCCGACGTGGCCCTGCTCGCCCGCGGCCGGGCCGGACTCGCCGCGGCCGCCCGTGAGGTGGAGGCGGCCGGCGGGCGCGCGCTGGCCGTCCCCACCGACGTGGCCGACCACCGCGCGGTCGAAGCCGCGGCGGACGAGGCCGTGCACGCCTTCGGCCGGATCGACGTATGGGTCAACTGCGGCTTCACCTCGGTCTTCGCGCCCTTCACCGAGATCGAGCCCGAGGAGTACGAGCGCGTCACCCAGGTCACGTACCTCGGGTTCGTCAACGGCACCCGCGCCGCGCTCAAGCACATGCAACCGCGCGACGCCGGAACCATCATCCAGGTCGGATCGGCGCTGGGCGAGCGGTCCATCCCGCTCCAGTCCGCCTACTGCGGGGCCAAGCACGCCATCAACGGCTTCACCTCGTCCCTGCGCACCGAACTCATGCACCAGGGCAGCCGCATCCGGGTCACCGTGGTCCAGATGCCGGCCGTCAACACCCCCCAGTTCTCCTGGGTCCTCTCCCGGGTGCGCGGCAACCCGCAGCCCGTCCCCCCGATCTACCAGCCCGAAGTCGCCGCCGAAGCCGTGCTGTACGCCGCCGGCCACCCCGGCCGCAAGCAGTACTACGTGGGCTCCAGCACCGTCGCCACCATCGTCGCCAACAAGTTCGCGGCCGGCCTCCTCGACCGCTACCTCGCACGGACCGGCTTCGACTCCCAGCAGTCCGGCGACGCCTCCGACACCACCCGCGAGAACAACCTGTGGCAGCCGGAGGACGACAGCACCGACCACGGCGCGCACGGCACCTTCGACCAGGAGTCCCACACCCGCGATCCGCAGCTGTGGGCCCTCCGGCACCGCGCACTCGCCGCGGTCATGGCGGCGGGGGCCGCCTGCGGCGCCACGGCCCTCGTCAGGCGTGCGGTCCGGGGCCGGTGAGCACGTGACGGCACACCGGATTCCCGAGATCAGCCGCCCGGAGAAGGTCCTCTTCCCGGACGACGGCATCACCAAGGCCGACCTCGCCGGCTACTACCGCCGGGTGGCCCGCCGGATGCTGCCCCACCTGCGGGACCGCCCCCTCATGCTGGAGCGCTTCCCCGACGGCATCGGCGGCCACGGCTTCATGCAGAAGGACGTGCCCGCCTCCTTCCCCGACTGGATCCACCGCGCCGAACTCCCCAAGGAGGACGGCACCGTCACCTACCCGATCGCCGACGACACCGCCACGCTCGTCCACCTCGCCGGGCAGGCGAGCATCACCCCGCACCGCTTCCTCTCACGCGCCGACCGGCCCCACCACCCGGACCGGATGGTGTTCGACCTCGACCCGCCCGGCGACGACTTCGCCCCGGTCCGCGAGGCGGCGCTAGGACTGCACGGGCTCCTCGACGAGCTGGAGCTGCCGTCCCTCGTCATGACCACGGGCTCGCGCGGACTCCACGTCGTGGTGGCGCTCGACCGCCGGGACGGCTTCGACGCCGTACGGACGTTCGCCCGGGCGGTCGCCGACGCGCTCGTCGCCCGTCGACCCGACCGCTTCACCACCGAGGCCCGGAAGAAGGCCCGCGGCGGCCGCCTCTACCTCGACGTCCAGCGCAACGCCTACGCCCAGACCGCCGTCGCGCCCTACGCCGTCCGGACCCGCCAAGGGGCCCCCGTCGCCGCGCCCCTGGCCTGGGCGGACATCGACGACCCGGCGCTCGACGCCCGCCGCTGGACCCTGCGGGACGCCGACGCGCTCGTGGACCGGGAGGACCCCTGGCACCGCCCTCCGCGGCCCCGCTCCCTCGCCCGGGCCCGGACCCTGCTCGACGCGCTCACCGCGTAGAACCGAACGGAGCACCACCGTGTCCAGAACCACGACCGTGCGGAACCTGCTGGACGAGCACGGGCAGACCTACGCCGAGGAAGCTGGCATCCGGCTCCGCGACACCCCCATGCCGCTGTACCAGCTGCTGACCCTGTGCGTCCTCTTCTCGGTCCCCATCAAGGCCTGCATGGCGGTCGCCGCCGCCCGCGAACTCTTCGCCGCCGGAATGCGCACCCCCCACGCCATGGCGGAGGCGTCCTGGCAGGACCGGGTCGACGCGCTGGGCCGCGCCCACTACCGGCGTTACGACGAGAGCACCGCCACCGCACTCGGCGAAGGCGCCCAACTCGCCCTCGACCGCTACCACGGCGACCTGCGAAGGCTCCGCGAGGAGGCCGGCGGGGACGCGGGGAAACTGCGCGAACTGCTCACGGAGTTCCCCCGGATCGGACCCGTGGGCGCCGACATCTTCAGCCGCGAGGCACAGGGGCTGTGGCCCGAACTGCGCCCCGCCTTCGACCAGCGCGCCCAGGACGCGGCCGACGGCCTGGGGCTGCCGCGCTCACCGGAGAAGCTGGCCGGCCTCGTCGCCGACGCGGACCTGCCCCGGCTGGCCGCCGCCCTGGTCCGGGTCGGGCTGGAGTGACCGGCCCCGCCGTCACCAGCCCGTCCAGAGCAGATGGTTGACGGCAAGGGCCACCACCGCCTGGACGGCCAGCCAGCCCCGCCGGCCCCGGTCGGGCAGGAGCGCCGCCGCGGGCAGCAGCCAGACCATGAACGGCTGCCAGATCCGCTCGGTCTCCGCCTTGCTCATCCCCGACAGATCGGCCGCCAGCAGCAGGAGCAGCGCCACGAGCACCAGCGGAACCAGCCGGTCCACCGGGCTCGCCTTCCCGCCGCGCAACGCCCGCACGGCACCCGGCGCGCCCGCGAAGGTGCGGCGCAGCCCCGCGACCACCGCCGGGCCCACGGCGATCACGGTGCAGGCGAGGTTCGCCCACACCCAGTACCCGTACGGCCGGAACCCGCCCGCGCCCTGGTGGTAGCGCTCCACGAGCACGTGGTACGCGTCCCACCAGTTGAAGCCCGCCGCCGTGAACACCGCCGGCACCACCACGGCCCCGAGCAGCGCGAGCGGCAGCGGCCGGAGGGTGCCGGCGAGGACGAGGACGGCCAGGAGCAGGAGCGCGATCAGCGTCAGCCCGTAACTCAGATAGCAGACCCAGCCGTAGAGGAGGCCCGCGCCCAGCGCGGCGGTCCCGGGGCTGCGCACCGCGCGCGTCGCCGCCAGGGCCAGCAGGGCGACGGACCAGGCGGCCACCGCCGCGAAATAGCCGTCCGCCGAGGTCCCGGCCCAGACCGCCAACGGCGCCAGGACGAGGAAAGGCGCCGCCCGCCGGGCGATGTCCTCACCGGCCAGGGCCCGCACCGCGACCAGCACGGCGAGCAGCGCGGACGCGCCGGTCAGGACGCACCAGACCCCGGCCCAGGCGCCGCCGCCGAGACCGGCCCGGTCCAGGAACACGAAGGTGAGCGTGGCGCCCGGCGGATGGCCGGCGACATGGGCGGGCCAGTTGTCCGGCGCGTCGAGCAGGATGTGGGCGTCGAACGTGCGCAGCGCGGCGCCGATGTCCTCGAAGCGGTCGATGACCCGCAGGTACTCGTGCTTGGTGGTCAGGCGCTCGGCGACGCCCCGGCCCCAGCCGTCGATCAGCGCGAGCGAGAGGACCCACGCCGACGAGGAGGCGTAGACCGTCAGGAGCAGGGTCCGCCAGCGCAGTCGTCGGGCGAGGAGCGGCCCGTACGCGATCACCGCGACGGCGACCACGGGAGCGGCCACCGTCCCCGGGCCGGTGTGCGGGTACCAGGACGCCAGCAGCGGCGGCCAGTGCACGTACAGCGTCCGCGCGTAGTCCTCGACGGCCCGGCCGCCGAGGGCGGCGGCGAGCACGAGCAGGACGCCCGCCCCGGCGGCCACCAGATCCCAGCGCTGCCCGGAACCCCTGACGGTGTCCGGTCCGGTACGCGGCTCGATGCGGTCCTCGGTCTTCACGCAGGCACCGTACGCACCGGAACACCGCGACGGCGGCTACCGGCCGGGCGCGTCACACAACCGTCAGATTCACGACCCCCGCCGTACGTTCGCCGGGGTGACGTCATCGTTTCGTCAGGAGTCGCAGCCACCGGACGCCCAGGCCACGGGCATAGCGTCGGGCCCATGGGCGACAGCCGTCGGAACGCTCCGACACCCTCCGCTTCCTCTTCCCGGCTCCGCGCCGCCGCGCTCCTCGAACGGCTGCCGTCGGCACCCGGTTTCTGGCGCAGCCCCGTGCGCGGCGTGCCGTTCACCGCCGTGCTCGGGCTGGTCCTGCTGGCCGGGATCACGCTGCTCTTCGTGACCGGCCTGTTGTCGTACGCCGCGTACAACCCGGACCTCGCCCGGGTCAACGACAAGACGCCGGACAAGGGGCTCCTCGGCTTCTACCTCTTCGCCTGGCCGACCTCGCCGCACTGGCTCTACCGGCTGACGCAGGGACTCCACGTCACGCTCGGGATCGTCCTCGTCCCCGTGCTGCTGGCCAAGCTCTGGTCCGTGGTGCCCCGGCTCTTCGCCCTGCCGCCTGCCCGCTCCCTCGCACACGCCCTGGAACGGATCTCGCTGCTCCTGCTGGTGGGCGGGGCGCTCTTCGAGTTCGTGACCGGCCTGCTCAACATCCAGCTGGAATACCTGTTCCCCGGCTCCTTCTACCCCCTGCACTTCTACGGGGCGTGGGTGTTCTTCGCCGCCTTCCTCGCCCACGCCGGGCTTCGGGCCCCGCAGGCCGTACGGGTGCTGCGTACGGGCGGACTGAACGGCCCGGTCCCCGGCGACGTGCTGGAATCGCCCGCCCCGGCCCCGCCGACCCTGTCCCGGCGCGGCGCCCTCGCCATGGTGGGCGCGGGCTCACTGGTCCTGCTGGTCACCTCGGCGGGCCGGAGCTTCGACGGGCCCCTGCGCCGCCTCGCCGTGCTCACCCCGCGCGGCGCCGCCGAACCCGGGTCCGGCCCCAACGGCTTCCAGATCAACAAGACCGCCGCCGCCGTCGGGATCACCACCGCCGACACCGGTGAGGGCTGGTGGCTCACCGTCAGCGGACCGGCCGGCGATCTGCGGTTCAGCCGGGAACAGCTGCTGGCCATGGAGCAGCACAGCGCGGCCCTGCCCATCGCCTGCGTGGAGGGCTGGTCCACCTCGGACCAGTGGTGGCGCGGCGTACGGCTGAGCGACCTGGCTGCCCTCGCCGGCTACCCGGACCGGCCGCCCGGGGTGCTGGTGGAGTCCGTGCAGCGCAGCGGCCCCTTCCGCCGGGCGGCGCTCCGGGACAACCAGGTGCGCGACCCGCGCTCGCTGCTCGCCCTGCGGGTCAACGGCGAGGACCTGTCACCCGACCACGGGTACCCGGCCCGGATCATCGTGCCCGCCGCCCCCGGGGTGCTCAACACCAAATGGGTGTCCCGGCTGACCTTCGGAGAACTGTGAACACCACCGGCCCCCGTGCCCTCCTGCGCCGCCGCTACGGAGCGGGGCCCCTGCACCTCGTACTCCTGGCCGCCTCCTTCGCGCTCGCCGCATACGCGGGCGTGCGCCTGCTCGCCGGCGACTGGCTCGGCGTCATCGTGTGGTTCGCCGGCGCGGCCCTCGTCCACGACCTGGTGCTCGTACCGCTGTACGCGTCGGTGGACCTGGCACTCCGCAGGTGCCTCGGACAGCGGCGGCCGGCCTCCGTCAACTACGTACGGGTGCCGGCCTTCCTGTCCGGGCTGCTGCTGCTCGTGTGGTTCCCGCTGATCGCGCGGCCGGAGCGCTACGAGCCGGCGAGCGGGCTGTCCCCCGATGTCTTCCTGGGGAACTGGCTGCTCACCACCGCCGCGCTGTTCCTGCTGTCGGCGCTCTGGTTCGGAGCCCGGACGGTCCGGCTCCGCCGCAGGGCGACGAAGGCGCGGCCGTCCGCCTCCCACTGACCGTCGGCGCGCAGCCCGTGCGGGCGGGCGTACCCCAGCAGGGCCGAGGAGCCGAGCCGCGCCCACGGGAAGAGCCCGGCCGCCGTGCTTTCCTCCGGGGCACGCCCGTCGTCCAGCCGTACCCGGACCCGCTCGTCGAGGTCGTGCGGCACGGTCTCCGCGATGAGGAGCCCGCCGGGCGCGAGGAGTTCCGCGGTCCGGAGCAGCAGCCGGTCCGGGTCGCCGCCGATCCCGATGTTGCCGTCGGCGAGCAGTACGGTGCCCCAGCGGCCCTCCCCGGGCAGCGGATCGAACACGGACCGGCGCAGCGCGAAGCCGCCGAGCCGGACCGTCCGGGCGACCGCCGCCTCGCTGACGTCGATCCCGAGAGCGCGGTGGCCGCGCGCCGCCAGCGCGGCGACCAGCCGGCCGGGCCCGCACCCGACGTCCAGGACCGGGCCCTCGCAGCGCCGCAGCGCCGACAGGTCCGCCGCGTCGGCCCCGGCGCACCAGCGCTCGACGTCCAGCGGCAGCAGCCAGCCGTCCGTACGGCGCAGGAACAGCGGCCCGTGCCCGTTGCGCAGGGCGTTGGCGTACGGGTCGGTGCCCCACGCGTCGGCGTCCGGACGGGCGGGGGCCTGGGGTGCGGGACCGGCGTCCAGGTCCGTGGGCGGGTGCACCAGCACGTTCCGCTCCTGATCGGTGCGGCTCATCGGACAGCCGTCCGGCGCGTCCGGGCCAGTTCGGCGGCGAACCGCCCGTCCGGCGCGAGCGCCGCGACCTCCGCCGCGTCGGCCGCCGTGTCCACGTCCCGCAGCCGGGGCAGGTCCCGCACCGTCAGCCCGGCGTCGACCAGCCGGCGCCGTTGCACCGCCCCCGTCTCCGGCACGGACATCGGCACACCGCGCAGCAGCCCGGGATCCGGCTCCGCCAGACCCAGCGCCCAGAACCCGCCGTCCTCCGCCGGGCCGAACCAGGCGCCGCACGCGTCCCAGGCCCCGGGGGCCAGCGCGGGGGCCAGATCGGCCGCCGTGAGCTGGGGGGTGTCCATCCCGACCAGCAGCGTCGGCCCCGTGCACGCCCCGAACGCGGCGGCCAGCCGCTCGTCCAGCCCGCCCGCCCCCTGCCGCACGACCTCGATGCCCCGCGGCAGCCACGGTCCGGGCGCCCCCGCCAGGACGACGGCGCGCCGGGCGGCCGGAAGGGCCAGGACGGTGTGCAGGGTGTCGGCGAGCGCGGCCTCCGCGAGGCGCGCGGCCTCGGCTGGGGAGAAGGGCGGGGTGAGCCGGGTCTTGACCCGCCCGGGCAGCGGCTCCTTCGCGATGACCAGCACGGTCGTCGCACCGGCCGGCCCGGGCGCCGCGGCGCTCACTGGGGCACCCCCGCCGGGACCGGCGGCTCGGCCAGCACGGCCCGCATGTCGCGGACCGCGTGCCAGGTGCCCAGCCAGGTACCAGTGACCTTCGACTTCCCGGTGCGCGCGAGGTACGGGACGTCCGTCTCGGCCACCCTCAGCCCCGCGTCGGCCGCCCGCACCACCATCTGCAACGGGTAGCCGCTGCGCCGGTCCGTGAGCCCGAGGGCCAGCAGGTCGGCGCGGCGGCCGGCGCGCATGGGGCCCAGATCGCGCAGCCGCAGCCCGGTCCGGCGGTGCAGCATCCGGGACAGCGCGGCGTTGCCGGCCCGCGCGTGTGCCGGCCAGGCACCGCGCTCCCGGGGGCGCCGCCGCCCGAGCAGCAGATCGCACTCGCCGTCGGCCACCCGGCGTACGAAGCCCGTGAGGAGCGCGGGGTCCAGTGAGCCGTCGCAGTCGCAGAAGCAGACGAACTCCGCCTCACTGGCGAGCAGCCCGGCATGGCAGGCCGAACCGAAACCGCGCCGGGGCTCGTGCACCACGGTCGCGCCCAGCGAGCGGGCCACATCGGCGGAGCCGTCGGTCGAGCCGTTGTCCACCACGATCGCCCGCCAGCCCCGGGGCACCCGGGCCAGCACGCCGGGCAGGGCCGCGGCCTCGTCGAGACAGGGGAGGACGATGTCGGCGCGGGGGCCTGAGTCATCGGAAGGAAGGATCACCCGGCTCACCCTACGGAGCGAAAACCGGCATTTCGGGCTTTGGATTCTTACGAAACATGGACGTCGCCCGCCACCGCCCCGCCCGCGTTTCCGGCCGCGCCGCCCCGGGTGCCAGGGTGGTTCCATGCAGACGCCCCCGGACACACCGCCGCCCGCCCCCGCGGACGAGGCGCCCACCGCCGCCCCGGCGCGCGGCCACGTCCTCGTCGTGGACGACGACCCGACCGTCGCCGAAGTCGTCGCGGGATACCTGACCGGCGCCGGTTACGACGTCGCCCGGGCGGCGGACGGACCGGCCGCGCTCGCGCTGTACGCGGCCCGCCGGCCGGACCTCGCCGTCCTCGACCTCATGCTCCCCGGCATGGACGGCTTCGAGGTCTGCCGCCGGATGCGGGCCCAGGGGCCGGTGCCCGTCATCATGCTCACCGCGCGCGGAGACGAGGACGACCGCATCCTCGGCCTCGAAACCGGCGCCGACGACTACGTCACCAAGCCGTTCAGCCCGCGCGAGCTCGTCCTGCGGGTCGACTCCGTGCTGCGGCGCGCCAGGGCGGCGGCGGTCCCCGCAGGACAGCGCCGGCTGCTGGAGGGCGCGGGGCTCGTCCTCGACCCGGCGGCCCGGAGCGCGACCTGCCGGGGCGGGCGGCTGGCCCTCACGCTCCGCGAGTTCGACCTGCTCGCCTTCCTCCTGCGCCACCCGGGCCGGGTCTTCACCCGGGAGGAGCTGATGCGCGAGGTCTGGGGCTGGGACTTCGGGGACCTGTCCACCGTGACCGTGCACGTGCGGCGGCTGCGCGGGAAGGTCGAGACCGACCCGGCCCACCCGGAACTGATCCGTACGGTCTGGGGCGTCGGCTACCGCCTCGACCTTCCCGCCGGCGCGGGAGCCCCGTCATGACCGACCTCCTCCTCATCGCCCTCTTCGCCTTCCTCGGCGCCGCGGCCGCCGGACTGCTCGGGGCGTTCGCGCTGCGGCTCACCCGGCACCGCTCGCTGGTCGTCTCGCTGAGCATCGTGGCCGCCGTGGCCGTCACCGCGATGCTCGCCGGAACCCTGGTCGTCGCCTGGGCGATGTTCCTGTCACCGCACGACCTGAGCGTCGTGACGACCGTCGTCGCCATGGCCGCCGTCGTCTCCCTCGTCACGGCGATGCTGCTCGGCCGCTGGGTCGCCGCCCGCAGCCGCGAGCTGACCCTCGCCGCCCGTTCCTTCGGCGACGGCGGCACCTTCGCGGCGCCCGAGGCCCCGGCCACCGCCGAACTGGCCGCCCTCACCCGCGAACTCGCCGCCACCAGCGCCAAGCTGGACAGTTCGCGGATGCGGGAACGCGCCCTGGAGACCTCGCGGCGCGAACTCGTCGCCTGGATCTCGCACGACCTGCGCACCCCGCTGGCCGGGCTGCGGGCGATGTCCGAGGCGCTGGAGGACGGCATGGCCGTCGACTCGCCGCGCTATCTGCGCCAGATCCGTACCGAGGTCGAGCGCATGAACGACATGGTCGGCGACCTCTTCGAGCTCTCCCGCATCCACGCGGGCTCGCTCGCGCTGACCCCCACCCGCGTCTCCGTCTACGACCTGGTGGGCGACGCCCTCGCCGGTGCGGACCCGCTCGCCCGCGAGCACGGGGTACGGCTGGTCGGCGGACGGATAGAGGAGGTGCCCGTGGAGGTGGACGGCAAGGAGATGAGCCGCGTCCTGGGGAACCTCCTGATCAACGCGATCCGCCGGACGCCCGCCGACGGCACGGTCGCCGTCGCGGCCCACCGTGCGCCGGACGGGGTGGTCCTCTCGGTGACCGACGGCTGCGGCGGCATCCCGGAGGAGGACCTGCCGCGGGTCTTCGACACCGGGTGGCGCGGCAGCCATGCCCGTACGCCTCCGGCCGGCGCGGGCCTCGGACTCGCCATCGTGCGCGGCATCGTCGAGGCCCACGCGGGCCGGGCGGAGGTCCGCAACGTCACGGGCGGCTGCTGCTTCGAGGTGACGCTGCCCACGGCGTGAGCCTCAGACGGGCAGCCCCGCCCCGGCCTCCCGCAGCGGCGCCCCCGCGAAGTCGGCCATGCCCTCCGCGAACGCCACCCGCGGCCGCCAGCCCAGCTCCACGCGCAGCCGCCGCGAGTCCGCCGTCACATGGCGAACGTCCCCGAGCCGGAACTCGCCGGTCACCACCGGCGCCGGTCCGCCGTGGGCCGCCGCCAGCGCCCCGGCCATCTCGCCGATCGTGTGCGGCTCGCCGCTGCCGGTGTTGTACGCCGCGAAGCTCCCGGGAGCGCGGGCGCCGACGGCCTCCAACGCCACCGTGTTCGCGGCGGCCACATCCCGTACATGGACGAAGTCGCGCCGCTGCCCGCCGTCCTCGAAGACGCGCGGCGCCTCACCCCGGGCCAGCGCCGACCGGAAGAACGACGCGACCCCCGCGTACGGCGTGTCCCGGGGCATGCCGGGCCCGTACACGTTGTGGTACCGCAGCGCGACCGCGCTCCCGCCCGTCGCCCGCGCCCAGGACGCGGCGAGGTGCTCCTGCGCCAGCTTCGTCGCCGCGTACACGTTGCGCGGGTCGGCCGGCGCGTCCTCCCCGACCAGACCGGGGACCAGCGCCGCCCCGCAGTCCGGGCAGCGCGGCTCGAACCGGCCCGCCGCCAGGTCGGCCGGGTCGCGGGGGCCGGGGCGGACGGTGCCATGGCGCGGACACGCGTAACGGCCCTCGCCGTACACGACCATCGACCCGGCGAGCACCAGGCTCCGCACCCCCGCCCCGGCCATCGCGGCGAGCAGGACGGCGGTGCCCAGGTCGTTGCACCCCACGTACTCCGGTGCGTCCGCGAAGTCCTTGCCCAGGCCGACCATGGCCGCCTGGTGGCACACCGCGTCGACGCCGTACAGCGCGCGGTCCACGGCCGCGCGGTCCCGTACGTCCCCGACGATCAGCCGCCCGTCGTCACCCCCCGCCGGGCGCCGCGCGGAAGGGCCGTGCGCCGAGGGGAGCAGTGCGTCGAGCACCACCGCCTCGTGCCCGGCCGAGATGAGACCGCGGACGATCTCCGAACCGATGAACCCGGCACCGCCGGTGACAAGTACGCGCATGCCCGCCACGCTAGGACGCGCTCGGCCCCGTCACGTGCTTTGGCGGCGGCACGTCACGGGACCGTAAGCCTTCGGCCCCGGGCCCCCAAGCGCTGTCCCGCAACTCCCGGCGGGCGCACGACGACAGCCACGGCAGCTCGCCGCGTTGTCGAGACGCCCGGATACATCCAGTATGCGGGCGCCTCTCCGCCGTGCGATGCACCGCATCCGACGCCGCGCGCTGATCCACCCGGAATCGCGGGACAGCCCTTAGCGCAGTTCCTGGATGCGGACCAGGTTGCCCGCCGGGTCGCGGAACGCGCAGTCGCGGATGCCGTACGGCTGCTCGGTCGGCTCCTGGACCACCTCCGCGTCACCGGCCTGCACCTTCTCGAAGGTGGCGTCCAGGTCGCGGGTGGCGAGCAGGATCCAGCCGTACGTGCCCTTGGCCATCATCTCGGTGATGGTGCGCCGCTCGTCGTCCGTGACCCCCGGGTCCGCGGCCGGCGGCGCCAGCAGGATGGAGGTGCTCGGCTGGTCCTTCGGGCCGACGGTGATCCAGCGCATCCTGCCCTGGCCGACGTCGTTGCGGACCTCGAAGCCGAGCGTGTCGCGGTAGAACGCGAGGGACTCCTCCGGGTCGTCGTGCGGGAGGAAGCTGGTGTGAATGGTGATGTCCATGAAGATCATGCTAGGCACGGGCCGGACACGGCGCTTCTCGAATCCTGACCGGTTCCCCACAGCTCCGCCGGCGGCCTTCCGGACCTCCCCGCTGCCCGAAGAGGCACCCCGCCGTGCCCCGTACCGGACAGGACCGGGCTGGACGGGGCAGCGACGCGGCCCCCAGGGTGGAAGGCCGGCAGGAGCGGGCGGTCCGCCGCGGCCGCCCCGGCGCGGGCAGGGGAGATGACGGTGAACGCACAGGACCACGAGCACGAGCACCACGTGAAGCCCCTGGAGCCCGGGGAGGACCACGAGCGCCTGCCCGGCGACCATCCGCGCGACGCGACGGCCGAGACCCCCGCCGCCTCCGACGCCCACCACCTCTTCCGGGCCGCCGCCACCGGCCGGACCGACGTGGTGGGCACCGCGGGCATGGGCGTCCTCCAGCGCACGGTCGGCAACGCCGCGCTCGGCCCGGTGCTCCAGCGCGCCCGGACGGCGGCACCGGAGCGGGCCGAGGAGGCGGAACCGCGCTCGCCCGTGCACGACGTCGTCTCCTCCGGCGGCGGCACCCCCCTCGACACCGAGACCCGGGTGGACCTGGAGAACCGGATGGGCGCCGACTTCTCCGACGTACGCATCCACAACGACTCGGCCGCGCACGAATCGGCGAAGGGCGTCGGCGCGCACGCCTACACCGTGGGCAACAACGTCGTCTTCCAGCGCGACGCCTACGACCCCTCCTCGCCCCAGGGCCGTACCACACTGGCGCATGAGCTGACCCACGTCATCCAGCAGCGCAGCGGGCCCGTCGAAGGCACCGAGGCACCCGGCGGCATCAGGGTCAGCGACCCCTCCGACCGCTTCGAACGCGAGGCCGTAGCCAACGCCGACCGGGTGCTCACCGACCCGGCCCCGGCCCCGGCCCCGGCCGCCCCCACCGCCGCACCGTCCGCCGCGCCCGCCGTGCAGCGCGCGGCCACGGAGGACGAGGGCGAGCAGCCCGCCGACGTCCAGGGCTCGTTCGTACAACGCGCGGAGGAGAAGAGCCCGGAGGAGGAAGAGGAGAGCCCCGCCTGACCGGGCCCGGCCGGGGCTGCCGTCAGTCGCCCTGGGCGGCACGCATGGTGCCGCCCAGGAACATCGACTCAGCGCACCGCGCGGGCGCCTGGGCGCCCACCGGCTTGCCCACCTTGCGGCAGTCGATGGTCATGGTGACCTTGCCGCCCGCCGGGACCACGATCGGCGTCACGAAGTGGTAGTCGGAGTCCCGGAAATTCTCCAGACCCAGGCTCAGCACCCGGGTCCCCCTGCCCGCGGAGACGACCAGCGTCCCGGCGTCGCCCTGCGGGTTCTGGACCACGATGTCGGTCAGCTGGAACGTCTTCCCGGCCGGCACGGTGAGCGCCGTCCCCGTGTTCGTGCCGCCGCCCAGCGAGTCCTGCACCCTGACCTGCGCGCTGGTCGGTGTCGCCGCTCCCGCGCCGGCCGGCGCCGACGGGCTCGGGCTCGGGCTCGGGCTCGGGCTCGGCGTGGGCTTCGACTCGCCGCCGCCCCCGCCCGAACCACTCCCGGCGGAGTCGCCCCCGCCCGCCCCGGAACCACCCGAGCCGCCCTGCTCCGGCGCCTTGCTCTTGTCGGCCGCGGCGGCCGACCGCACCGCTTCCGGGGTGACCGCCTCCCGCGCCGCCGACTTCACGGCCGGGCGCAGCAGCGCGTACCAGAGCCCGACCAGTGCGAGCACCAGGACGGCCGCGGTGATCAGGGCGCGGGGCAGCCAGCGGGGGAGCAGGGGCTCCTGCTCGTAACTGCCGTCCACGAGGACCGGCTCCACCGGGTCCTGCCCCTCGGCCACCTGGGTCGCGGCGAACACCTGGAAGGGGTGCGTGACCGGTGTGCCGCGCCACATCCGCTTGACGGGCCGCACCCGCAACTTCGCGAACTCCGCCTTCCCGGGGGCTACTTGAAGCTCCGATGCCGCGAACACGACGCGAGCCCGCTCGGTCCCGGGCTGGGCGCCGAGGCGCACCGTCACCGGGGTGTTGCCCCGGTTGTCGACCGCCAGCTGGTGGCGTCCGGCGAGCGCGCCGTGCGAACCGCGCGGAACCAGCTCGGCCGTCGTGCTGGTGAACGGCAGCACGGTCACCCGGCCCTCGGGCACCACCGTCTCGCCCTGCTCACCGGTCGGCACCACCCGAACCCCGAACGGCGTCTCGCCCGCCGGCACCGTCGCGTCACGGGGCGGCCGCAGCATGAGTGACACGGTGCCCGAGTCACCCGGGTAGAGGGACAGCACGGCCGGCTCCACCGCCGCCCAGGCCGCACACGCACCGACCACCTCGAAGCGGTACTCCTCCACGGTCCGACCGGAGTTGCGGACCTGAAGGGGGACAGCCGTCTCCGCGCCCGGTACGGCGCTGACGGTGGACGCGTCGAGGCTAGCGGTGAGACTCATACGGCGGACCGTAAGGTCGCCGCCCCCGTCGTACATCGGCCGCGAAGGAACACTTTCGGGCACATCCCGTGCCCCGGCCAAGCATTTTGGTTTCCTCCTCAATGAACCAGGGCATCTTCCGTGCGCCTCCTCACCAATGAGGCGCACGAACACGGCTGCGAGGCGTGTGCCAGAAGTGCTTCCGGCCGTCATACAGGGGGAGCACATATGGAGCGCACCACTGTCGCGTTACGGGCCCAGGACCCGATCTCGCAAGCCGGAGTGGCCAGCCAGTTGAGGGCACGGCCCGAAGTGAACGTCATGGACTGGAGCGAAGAGGGGCCCTGGCCCGAAGTCGTCGTCATGGTCGTCGACGCCGTGGAGGAGGACGTGCTGACGACACTGCGCCACATCCAGCGGACCACCGATTCCCGCGCCGTGCTCGTCACCACGGACATCGACGAACAGAAGCTGGTGAGCGCCGCCGAATGCGGGGTCGTCGGGGTCATCAGGCGGGCCGAGGCCACCCCCGAGCACCTGGTGCACGTCATCGAGACGGTCGCCCGGGGCGAGGGACACCTCCCCTCCGACCTGCTCGGTCGGCTCCTCGCGGAGGTCGGCAGGCTCCAGGGACAGGTCCTCGCACCACGCGGTCTGCACTTCACCGGGCTCGCCGCCCGCGAGGTGGACGTCCTGCGGCTGGTCGCCGAGGGCTACGACACCGCCGACATCGCCACGAAGCTCGCCTACTCCGAACGCACCATCAAGAACGTCCTCCACTCCGTGATGACCCGGCTGCAACTGCGCAACCGGTCCCACGCGGTGGCGTACGCGATGCGTCAGGGCCTGATCTGACGCGGCCCGGATTCGCACGGCCCCGATTTGCACGGGCCGGTTCCGCACGGCCCGGTCGGCTGCCTCAAAGGGCAGCGGGCGCTACCCGGCGAAAGGGCTGACCTCCCGCTGCGCGCGGCGCCCGCACGGGGGACCGTGTGGGCGCTGTTCTTCGGTGGGAGGTCCGGGTGCGGGGGAGAGAAGCTGTGCGGTGGATACGGCCGGCGGGACGCCCGCCCGGACTGCCCGGCGCCCGCCGCTCGGCGGCGCTCGCGCTGCTCCTGCTCGCCACCGCGTTCGTCCCCGGGACGGGCCCGGCCGGCGCCGTGCCCGTCCCCCCGGAGCCGTGGGTCACCCCGGCGACCGTGCACGAGGCGCTCGACCCGGGCGGCTCCACGAGTGTCGACAAGTCGGTACGTACACCGTCCATCCCGCCGAAACCCGAGGTCGTCCTGCTGGTGGACGGCACGAGGAGCATGGGAGTGCCCATCACCAGTGTGCAGGAGAACCTGCCCGCCATCACCCGGAAGGTCCTGGCCGCCCAGCCCGAGTCGCGCTTCGCCGTCGCCACCTTCGGAGACCAGCAGTTCGACCGCACGGGAGGCGAGTTCGCGGTCCTCCAGGGGCTGACGAACGACCTCGGCAAGGTGCAGGACGGCGTCGACGCGCTGAGGACCGACCGGGGACTCAACAGCATGGGCCCGTCCGAGGACTGGATCAACGGCCTCTGGCAGATCGCCAACGGGGCCGGTGGCGAGACGGTCTTCCGCGAGGGCTCCAACCCGGTGATCGTCCTGGTCAGCGACGCGTCCAGCCACTCACCGAGCGCCGGTCACACGATTGACGACACGATCTTCGCCCTCCAGGACAAGGGCGTCCGCGTCGTCGGCGTCGACGTGGACAGTGCGCTCGGCGACGGGCTCAACGGCACCGGCAACGCGCACAACCCCGACTATCCCGGCCAGATCGAGCATCCGCCGACTGACGCGGGCCAGGCCACCCGCATCATCGAAGCCACCCAGGGCCGGCTCCTCGAAGGCATCCAGGGCGACCAGGTCGCCCAGGCCATCGTCGACGGCATGGACAACCTCCCCACCTCCGTCGGCCACCAGCTCAGCGACTGCAGCCCCTACCTCACCGTCGCGCTCGACCCGCCCACCCGCCGGGTGACCAGCGGCGACACCGCCCACTTCGCCGAGACCATCGATGTCGCGGCCGACGCCCCGCAGGGCGCACGGCTCACCTGCACCGTCCAGTTCCTGCTCGGCCCCCAGATCCCGGGCACGGACAGACTCGCCCCCACGGCCGCGCCCGACCCCGACTTCCAGCAGAAGATCACCATCGACGTGAACGACGTCGACGCGCCCGTCGTCACCGTGGACGACCGCATCGCCAGAGCGGACGACGAGGACGGTACGAGGATCAGTTACTGGGCGACCGCCAGGGACGCCCAGGACGGCCGCCTTCCCGTCACCTGCGCCCCGGCGTCCGGCTCCCTCTTCCCGATCGGCTCGACCACGGTCACCTGCACCGCTACCGACGCGGCGGGGAACACCGCCACCGACACCGCGGAATTCCGGGTGCTGGACCCGCCCCCGCCGCCGCTGCCCCCGCCACCCGCGACGGACGTCGCCGTCAAGGCCGACCTCAGCCCCGGCCGTACCTACATCGGCCGACAGAGCGGCGCCCGGTTCACCGTGACCAACGCGGGTCCGGACACCGCCAGGGACGTCGTCCTCGCCACGAGCTGGCCGAAGCCGGGCGAGGCGAAGGACCGCACGCTGACCTCCCTCGGCCGCTGCACCGCCGCCGCGCCCTGCACCATCCCGCCCGGCGGCCGGATCGAGGTGACCCAGACCGGCACGTACCGTGCGCCGATCACCGGGGACGTACGCGCCACCGTGAGTGGCAATCTGGGCGACCTGCACCCCGTCAACAACCAGGACACGGAACGGCTGCGCGTCCTCAAGCCGTCCCTCACCGTCACCCCGCAGGTCGCCAAACCCGGCCAGCCCGTCGTGGCACGCGGCAAGGACTACCCGCCGGGCGAGACCGTACGCCTGACCTGGAACACCGGCATCACGGCGGACCGCACCGGCGTCCGCGTCGGCCGCGACGGCACCTTCGAGGTCCAGGTGCTCGTACTGCGCAAGGACACCCTCGGACCGCGTGTCCTGCGCGCGGACATCACCGGGCTGCCCCGGCTCCAGAAGCCCGTCCTGGTGGTCCAGCGCAATCTTCAGCCACCGGACTTCAAGGGCCGTACGTGAGAGGGGCGGACACCAGGTGATCCACGAGGTGGACGACGTACTCCGGTCCCTGATCCGGGCGGAGGTGCTCGGCGGCGGCCAGATCACGGTCGTCTTCGACGCCCCCACCCGGGAATGGGCCGCCAAGGTCAACGCCCCCATGGTCAACCTCTACCTGTACGACATCCGCGAGGACATGCGGCGGCGCGAACGCGGTCTGCACAATGAATACGACGAACGCGGCGCCGTAGTGGCGCGACGCCGCCCGCCGCGCTACTTCAAGCTCTCGTACCTGATCACCGCGTGGACCAAGCGCCCGGAGGACGAACACCGGCTGCTCTCCTCGCTGCTCGCCTGCCTGCTGGCGTACGAGGCGCTGCCACCGGAGCGGCTCGCCGGATCCCTTGCCCGGATCGGGGCCGCCGTACCGATGTCGATCGCCCTGCCCCCGCCGGAGGACCGCTCTTTCGCCGACGTGTGGAGCGCGCTCGGCGGCGAGCTGAAACCGTCGCTCGACCTGGTGGTGAGCGTGCCGGTGACCGCCTCGCCGACCTACCCGGCGGGGCCGCCGGTTGGCGACGAGGGCCTGCACGCACGGTTCGGCGACATGCCGGACGCCCCGGAGCCGGTGCGGGGCGGTCTGCCGGTGTACGGAAGCCGTCCCGGCCGTCCGGTACGGGAGGAGCCCGCGGCCTCCTCGGCGCGTCGCGGCCTCGGGATGCGGATCACCGAGAAGCGCTCGGCCGACGCCGACGCCGCCGCTGAGGAGGACCCCACCGCATGACCTCCCCGGCCCACCCCCACGACGACGTGAACCTGCGCCACCTCCTCGCCCGGGCGACCGTCGTGGAGCAGCGCGTCCGCCGTGCGGTGGAGGCCCGGCAGCGCACGGATCCGGACCCGGAGGACGCGTTCCGGGGGCTGTACCTGGCCGACGAGAACATCGCGCGGCTGCTTAACGAGGAGGGGGCGCGGGGGTTCCCGGACCCGGTGGGGGAGGAGGGCACCGGCGCAGTGCCGGGCGTCTCCGATCCCGGGCCCCGCGACGACCGGGCCCGCCGTGCTGCCGCCGGGCCTTCCCGGCTCACCGCTCTGGAAACGGACTTCGGTCTCACGCCGCTCGACACCGAGATCCTTCTCATCGCGCTCGTGCCGGACCTGGACGACCGCTTCGAGGCGTTCTACGGGTACCTCAACGACGACGTGACCCGCCGGCGGCCGTCCATCGGTCTGGCCCTCGGCCTGTGCGGGGTGTCCCCGGCCGACGCTGTCGCGCGCGGCCGGCTGGCGGCGGCAGCGCCGCTCCGGGACGCCGGCCTGCTGCTGGCCGAGGACCTGGACCGGCCGTTCCTCAGCCGGGCGCTGCGCGTGCCGGACCGGGTCACGGCGCACCTGCTCGGCGACGACACGAGGGATCCGCGCATCGCGGACGTCACGGCGCCCTGGGAGGCGGTCGGGGGCGTGGGCGACCCGGTGGCTCTGGTCCGGGTCCTGGCCGACGGCGTCCCGCTGGTCTACCTGAGCGAGGACCAGGGCGGTGCGGGCACGGCCCTGGCCGCGTCGGCGCTGGAGCGGGCGGGCCGGCGCGTCCTGGGCGTGGACCTCGCCCGCCTGGCGGCGGATCCGGCCCCCGCCGACGCCGTACGGGCCCTGGTCCGTGAGGCGCGGCTGACCGGGGCGGGCCTGGTGTGCGCGCCGCTGGACGCGGTGTCCCGGGAACACCCGCACCTGCTGCGGCTGCTGACGGCCACACCGGTGCCGACGGTCATGGTGGGCCGGGTGCCGTGGGACGCGTCCTGGTCCACGGTGCCGCCGCTGCTCGTGCACGCCCCGAGGGTGGAGCCGTCGGCGCGCGGGGCTCTGTGGAGCGAGGCGTACGGGCGTACGGGGTCGGGCGCCGTGCCGACCGGCGTCGACCCGGACCACCTCCTCGCCCCGTTCCTCCTGACGCCGGAGCAGGTCACGGGCGCCGCCCGCAGCGCCGCCCAGACGGCCCGGCTCGACGGCGGGACCCTCACCCCGGACCATGTACGCCAGGGGGCCCGCGCCCAGAACGCGGCGGGGCTCGACCGCCTGGCCCGCCGCATCGAACCTGCGGTGACCTGGGACGACCTGGTCCTCCCACCCGACGCCCACGCCCAGCTCCGCGAACTGACCGCCCGCGCCCGGCACCGTGACCGGGTACTGGGGCAGTGGGCGATGCGGCCGGGCGGGGGCCGGGGGCGCGGGGTCTCGGCGCTCTTCGCGGGGGACTCCGGCACGGGCAAGACCATGTCGGCGGAAGTGATCGCGGCCGACCTCGGACTCGACCTCTACACGGTCGACCTGGCGACGGTGATCGACAAGTACGTGGGTGAGACCGAGAAGAACCTGGAACGCATCTTCACGGAGGCCGCGGGGGTCAACGGGGTCCTGCTCTTCGACGAGGCGGACGCGATCTTCGGGAAGCGTTCGGACGTGAAGGACGCGCACGACCGTTACGCGAACGTGGAGAGCGCGTACCTCCTCCAGCGCATGGAGTCCTTCGACGGCCTGGCGATCCTGGCCACCAACCTCCGCGCCAACCTCGACGACGCCTTCACCCGCCGCCTGGACCTGGTCATCGATTTCCCGGTCCCGGACCCGGACCAACGCCGGGTGCTGTGGGACCGCTGCCTGGGGCCGACCCTCCCGCGCGGTTCGGACCTCGACCTCGCCTTCTGCGCCGAGAACTTCGAGCTGGCGGGCGGCAACATCCGCTCGATCGCGGTGACGGCGGCGTACCTGGCGGCGGAGGCGGGGGGCGCGGTGAGTATGGCGACGCTCATTCACGCGGTGCAGAGGGAGTACCAGAAGCTGGGGCGGCTTACGCTGGCTTCGGAGTTCGGGCCGTATCTGGAATGGGTGCAAGGGGATCGGGATGGCCACTGAGGGATTCGCTTGAGTGCTCTTTGCAGCTGGCGTGAATCTGCCAGGTATGGGAAGCGGTGATCTGTTGGACCTTGTGCACGCATCTGCCCGCTGTACGACAGGACGCCGAGGGAGCCCTCAATGGTTCGAAGCTCGCGTAAAGTCATTTATGGTAGTTATGCTGACGAATGCAGTGCGACTCTCGATCGCTTTAGGCAGGCTTATATTGAGGTTGCTCTGACGGTGGACATGAGCGAACGCGAAGCTGCGGATTCCCTTTCGGACCTTCTCGCCTCGTGGCGTGACCCAGCTGAGAACCTGGATCCGCTGGAGTCCGCCGTGCGCGCTGAAGGCCCGGATTCGGTGGTTGAGAGCGCGCTCGCTGCCTCTCGTGCTCTTACGCGATTCGGGTCCGTGGTTCTGGCGGCGATCGAAGCGAAACCAGCAGCAAGGGAGCGTCGTGTGCAGCTGGCCAAAGATGCGTACGGGGAGACATACAAGTGTTATATCGAGTTTCTCTATGATGCAGCGGAGTGCCTGGGAGAAGAGGATTTTTTGCGCACCAGGTCGTAGAAATGGTTCATGGGACTTCGCGCCATATGGCGAACTAACTGCGTCCGCGCCTTCTCCACCCGCGAGGGGTTCCTGGAAATATGCGCTCGAAACCCAGGGTCAGATCCTGTCGGATCTCTTCGATCTTCAGCTCTCCCGCAAGAAATGATGCCTTGTCGTTTCGTGAAGTGATCAAAGGGACGGATTCCCTGTCGACGACGCTGTCCAGCCAGTCCCGGATGGTGAAAATGGTGTGCACGGAAGAGGTCTCCAGCATCCTCGCTCTGCTCTGAGAGTCATTTTCCCGGTGGCCTTCCGCGTAATACGAAGCGATGGCCTGAACTAAGGATGTAATGGCAAACTTGGCTGCTCTGGATCGCTCTCCGTATTGGAGTGAGTGGGCATCTCCGTCACCCTCTTGATGCGACTCCTTCCTGACGACCAGCTCGGGTAACTCTCGGGCCTTGGCGCGTGCGCTGTCCAACAAGGACATGAGGAGCGAGGCTTTCGATGCGCGGTGTGTGTGCAGATGATTCAGTCCATCGGACGCGATCGTGTGAATTTCATCCAATGTTCCGGACAGCCCCAGTGCAAAAACGTGATCACCTCGCTTGGGTGCGTAATCTCCGGTACGCTTTTCGCGTGGATTTACCGCGCCCTCGACGGTATAGGAGTGTTTCCCGTCGGGCGAGGTCTCCACTACAAGGGTCAACTCGGTCATCCGGTAGCGCCTTTTTATGGCGCCCAGTTTTCCCTTGCTCTTATCCCCTTCCGGATCGTTCTTTGCCAGCGACTCGGCGGCATCAAGTCCTGCTTTGAGATCCTTGGTTTTCTGCTCGTCGCTTCTGTCCTTGGGATTCTTCTTCCCGTCATTCTTTTTGCCGTCCTTGAGCTTTCTCCAGAGTGCTTTGCCCTTCTTGGCGATGAAGTTCACGAGCTTGTCGATCGCTCGGTTCACGGGGCGGGATACCGCGTGGAAGACGGACTTAACCTTTGCGGCCAGGCTGCCTATGCCCAGGAGGGATGCGAGGAAGCCGATCAGGAGGGGGATGCTTGCGGCCAGGGCGGTTTCGACCATCTTCGGGACGCCCGCCTTGCCGCCGTTGGCTATCGCGACCACCGCGTCCAGGACCGAGTTGACGAACTCCACTATCTGGGCGCCCTGGTTCACCACGAAGGTGACGATGTCGATGATTCCCTTGACCGCGCGGACGAATGCGGAGGCAGGGTTCAGGAGCGAGAGGATCCAGGTGATTCCGGCGATGATGACCGTGGGGATCAGGTAGCTCGTCAGCTTTTCCAGGATGGTGGACTTGAGGTCGCCCGCCTCCTCCTGGATCTCCTTGACCGCTCCGGCGGGGCCTTCCCGGGCGATGTTCTGGGCGACGGGGACGGAGGATTCGACCGCTGTCATCGCCTGGTCGGGGACGCCCTTGCGGGTGACGCGGGCGCGGATGTTGGCCCAGGTCAGGCCGAGGAGGGAGCCGATGAGCTGGATGATGCCCTTCATGTCGAACTTCTGGGGGAGTTCGAGGCCCGCCTTGACCGCCGTGCCGAGCAGCCAGGAGACCAGCCCGGTCCTGAGGTGGTCGGCGATGTTCGTGAGGAAGAGGTTCAGGCCCGCGCCGACAGCCGAGACCAGGTTGCCCAGGAAGCCGATGGGGTCCTTGATGATCTTCATGATGGCGCCGGCGGCCTTGGCGAGGATGCCCAGGAGGAGGTTCTTCAGCTCGTTGATCGTCTTGATCGCGCCGACGATCGCGTCCTTGGCCTTGTCGATCAGCCCCTTGTTGGCCTCCTGGAGTTTCTTGATCTCCTCGTCGATCTTGTTGAGCGCGGCTGTGTATTTCTGGGCGAGGTCCTGGACCAGCTGCTGGGACTTCTCGTTGACCGTCGCTTCCAGGTCGTCGAACTTGCCCGCGAAGTCCTTGGCCGCATCCTCGCCGAACTGCCGCAGATCAGCCGGAAGTTTGTCCACCTCCGCCTTCAGCTCGCCGCGCCCCTTCGCGATCCGGGCCTTCGCCTTGCCCAGCTCGGTGCCGATGATGTCGGCGACCGATGAGATGACCGTCTGCATCCGGGACACGTAGAGTTTGCGGGCCTCCTGGTAGAGGTTGTTCGCCTCCTCGGGCAGGCCCGCGAACTTGTCCTTCACCCAGCGGGCCTTGCCGGTCCAGCCGGAGTACCGCTTGTCCTTGTACTGCTTCATCCGGCGCTTGTGGTCCGCCGTGAACGCGTCCCGCGCCGCCTTCTCACCGGAGGTGAAGGCGGCGTCGACCCTCTGGTCCAGGCCGGACAGCGTCGCCTCGACGTCCCTCTTCGTGCCGTCGTAGACCCTCTGCAGCTTCGCCGTGACCTCGGCGCGCTTCTTCTCGTCCTTCGACTTGGTCTCGCCCTTGCCGCCGTCCACTTTCTGCCCGGCCCGCGCACGTGTCGCGGTCAGCGTGCTCATCGCGGCGGCGCCCGAGGCCGCGGCGCCCGCCTTCGCGGCGGACAGCTGCTGGTTCTCGGCCGACCTGCCCTTCGCCGGTGCCTTCGCGGAGTCCGCCTCGGCGGTCTTCTTCGCGGCCAGGGCCTCGTTGAACTCGGGCTCGTTGCCCTTGGCGA
Source organism: Streptomyces sp. SAS_281 (assembly GCF_052542855.1). Taxonomy (NCBI): domain Bacteria; kingdom Bacillati; phylum Actinomycetota; class Actinomycetes; order Kitasatosporales; family Streptomycetaceae; genus Streptomyces; species Streptomyces sp. SAS_281. The sequence goes on along the minus strand of NZ_JBMNDO010000091.1, from coordinate 263 downwards.
GCTGCTCCTCGGTGACCTCCGCGTCGGCCATCGCCTGGTCGTTCTGCGCGGGGCCCTGGGAGAAGTCGGTGACTGACGCCGGCTGCTTCTCGGGGATCGCGGCCGCGGCGGGCGGGGCCCCGGGGTTGCCGGGGGGCTGGTCGGGGGTGAGAGGGGTGACGGGCTTGTCCTTGGCGGCCGCTGTGTCCGGCGGGGCCTTCGTCGCCGTGTCGATGTCCTTGGCCGACGCCTCCTTGCCGTCCGTGACCTTGCCGTCGACCTCG
>NZ_JBMNDO010000090.1:0-32500 GCF_052542855.1 Streptomyces sp. SAS_281 | reverse complement strand
GGGCCCGGCAGTACGCCGGGCCCCGCGTCCGTCGTCTACAGCAGACCGGACGGCGGCGGGCCGCCCAGTGCCTGCTCGGACCAGATGACCTTGCCCCGGTCGGTGTACCTGGCCCCCCAGCGCTCCGCGAACTGGGCGACGAGGAAGAGTCCCCGGCCGCCCTCGTCGGTGGTGGTGGCGTAGCGCAGGTGCGGGGAGGTGCTGCTGCAGTCCGACACCTCGCAGGTCAGGGCCCTGTCGTACAGGAGCCGGACCCTGATGGGCTCGGAGCCGTAGCGGATGGCGTTGGTGACGAGCTCGCTCAGGATGAGCTCGGTGACGAAGCCCTCCTCGTCGAGGCCCCGGTCGGAGAGCCAGCGCATGGCCTGCTTACGGATTCCGGCGACAGCGGCGGGGTCCGGGGGCACGTCCCACTCGACGCGCCGCGACGGGTCCAGGGTGCGGGTCCGGGCGACCAGCAGGGCCACGTCGTCACCGGGACGACTGGGCAGCATGGCCTCCAGCACGTCGTCGCAGGTCTCCTCGGGGGTACGGTCGCGGTCGGCGAGCGAGCGGCGCAGCAGGTCCAGGCCGTCGTCGATGTCCCGGTCGCGGCGCTCCACCAGACCGTCCGTGTACAGGACGAGGCGGCTGCCCTCGGGGACGTCCAGCTCGGTCATCTCGAAGGGCATGCCGCCGATCCCGAGGGGCAGCCCGGCCGGGATCTCCGGGAAGCCGACCGTGCCGTCGGGCAGCACGAGCGCGGGTCCGGGGTGGCCGGCCCGGGCGATGGTGCAGCGGCCGGACACGGCGTCGTAGATCGCGTACAGGCAGGTGGCACCGGTGATCTCGCCGCCGCCCGACTCCTCCTCCTCCTGGTCCATCCTGACCACCAGTTCGTCCAGGTGGCCGAGGAGTTCGTCGGGCGCCAGGTCGAGCTTGGAGAAGTTGAGGACCGTCGTGCGCAGCCGGCCCATGGTGGCCGCCGCGTGCAGCCCGTGCCCGACGACGTCGCCGACGACGAGGGCGACCCGGGCGCCGGAGAGCGGGATCACGTCGAACCAGTCGCCGCCCACGCCCGCCTGCGCCGGCAGATAGCGGTAGGCGACGTCCAGGGCGTTCTGCTCGGGCAGGCCGCGCGGGAGGAGGCTGCGCTGAAGGGTGACCGCCATCTCGTGCTCGCGGGTGTAGCGGCGGGCGTTGTCGACGCTGACCGCGGCGCGGGCCACCAGTTCCTCGGCGAAGGAGAGGTCGTCCAGGTCGAACGGGTCCGCGTTCTGCGCGCGCCAGAAGTTGGCGATGCCCAGGATGACGCCGCGGGCCCGCAGCGGGACCGAGAGCAGTGAGTGGTACCCGTGCTCCAGGAGGCGGTCGGCCTGTTCCGGTTCGGTCTCGCGCCACTGCCGGGAGGCGGCCAGGTCCGAGACGATCCAGGTGTGACCGGCGCCGGTGCCCAGGCCGCCGGCGGTGGTCGGCCGGTAGCCGATGACATGTCCGGCCGGGTGGAGGGGAGGGTCCTCGGGGACGCTGCGGACGGCGGTGCGGCGGAACTCCAGGGTGTCGCCGGAGGGCGGTCTCGGCTCCCCGCCGCGCAGGACGGCGTCGGCCAGGTCGACCGTCACGCAGTCGGCGAATCCGGGGGCGGCCACGTCCGCGAGCTCCTGGGCAGTGGTGGTGACGTCGAGGGTGGTCCCGATCAGGGCGCCCGCCCGGTAGAGGAGCGTCAGCCGTTCCCGTACGGTCTCGGCCCGGCCGGTGAGGGCCCGCAGCTCGGTGGTGTCGCGGAGGGTGGCGACCATGCCGGGCTGGCCGCCGCGCTCCTCGGTGGGGCGGAGGTTGACGGCCAGCAGCCGGTCCCCGGCGGGTCGCAGCTCGTCCGTGGCGACCTGCCCGGAGGCCAGCAGCTCCGCGGTGCCGGACGCCAGCCCGAGGTCGGTCACCGCGCGGCCCTCGGCGTCGGGCGGGAGGTCGAGCAGCCGCCGGGCCTCGTCGTTGGCGAGCAGCAGCCGGTGGTCGGCGCCGATGATGAGGACGCCCTCGCGCACGGCGTGCAGCACGGCGTCGTGGTGCTCGTACATCCGGGTCATCTCGGTTGGGCCGAGGCCGCGCGTCTGGCGGCTGAGCCGGCGGCTGACCAGGGCGGCGCCGACCGTGGTGAGGGCGAGGGCGGCGACCCCGGCGCCGACGGTGAGGGGGATGCTCGGGTACGCCAGCTTGTTCACGGCCTCGACCTGGATGCCCACCGCGACCAGCCCGGCAGGCGTTCCGTCCCTGCGTGGGACGGCCACCGCCGAGCTGACGGCCTTGCCCCGGCTGGCGTCGACGGTACGGGTGACGGGCCCGTGCTCCAGGGCCTCCTTGAACGGGCCGGGGACCTGCTTGCCGATGAGCGCGATGTCGGGGTGGGTGTAGCGGATGCCGTTGGTGCCGGCCACGACGACGTATTCGACGCCGGTGCTCTGCCGGATCTCCTCGGCGCGTGGCTGGAGGGCGGCCGTGGGGTCCTTGCTGTCGAGCGCCGCCGCCACGCCGGGTGCGTGCGCGAAGGTCTCCGCGACGCTCAGCGACTGGGCCCGCGCCGCGCTCATGCTGTCGCGCCGGCCCTGCACGACGAGGGCGATGACGGCGGCGGCGTCGAGCAGGACGACGATGCCGAGCATGAGGACGAAGAACTGTCCGGCGACGGTGCGGACGCTGAAGAGGGAGAGCAGGCGGCGCCCCGGGGAGGTTCGCCCGCGCGGCGGTTCGGTGGGCGCGGGTGTGTGACCGCCCGGGCGGCCGCCCTCGTGTCGCTGCGGACGCCGGGCGGAGCGGTGAAATATCGCCCGGAATCGACCTGTGCCACCCACATATCCAGGTTTAACACGGATCGTCGCAGGGCGATCGGCGTGCGGGACCGGCCCGCGTGCCCTGCCGGGCCGGGCCGGGCGCGATCGGGTGACAGGCGGGTGGCGGGCGCGCGCCCGGGCGCCGGGACCTCCGCCGTCGCCCGATGATCCGGAAATGGTGCCTGTATTCCTGACGAAGGCGGTCGAGCTGCTGCTCGGCCGGGAGAACCGCTCGCTGCATCTGAAGGCGGCGGGCTGGGCGACGGTGCTGCTCGCCCTGACCGTGCTGGCCGGCTCCTGGCTGGTGGTCCTGGCCGAGCGGCACGCGCCGGACGCCACGATCACCTCCTACCCGAGGGGGCTGTGGTGGTCGGTGGAGACCGCGACGACCGTCGGTTACGGAGACCTCTTCCCGGTGACGCTGTGGGGGCGGATCGTCGCCGTCGTCGTGATGGGTGTCGGCATCACGACGTACGGGATGGTCACGGCGGCGCTCGCGACCTGGTTCGTCGGGCACGAGCAGCGGCGCCGTCACCGGCTGGCCGCCGAGGCCGAGCACGCCGCGCGCCGGATGCGGGACGACACGGAGCGACTGCTGCACGAGCGCTTCGACCGCATCGAACGGCTGCTCGCGGACGCGGGGCGCAGGCCGCCGGGCTGAACGGCGGGACGTCGGGCCGAGACCGTGTCCGGAGTTTCCGGACACGGCCTGGGTCACCCGGCCGTGTATGAACGGCCCCGCACCGGGCACCGGCCTTTTTGATCACCCTCCCCGGGGCCCGGGGAACCGGCAGGATGGCGGTGTACAGGGTCGTCGCCCCCGGGCGGCGGCGCCGGACCGAGGAGGGAGCCCCATGCGGGAGACGCGTGCAGAGCAGTCGCCGCCGGACGAGGAGACCGCTCACGGCGCGGCCGAGGAGGCGCAGGTCATCGTCGTCGGTGCGGGCCCGGCCGGTTCGTCCGCCGCCTACCACCTCGCGAGAGCCGGGGTCGATGTGCTGCTCCTGGAGAAGTCACGCTTCCCGCGCGAGAAGGTGTGCGGGGACGGCCTGACCCCGCGCGCGGTGCACCAGCTGATCCGCATGGGCGTCGACATCCAGGCCCCCGGCTGGGCCCGGTCGCGCGGGATGCGCTGGGTGGCCGGCTCCCGGCAGGTGGAGATCGACTGGCCGGCTCTGGGCGGCTTCCCGGACTTCGGGCTCACCCGCAGCCGGCACGACTTCGACGACATTCGACGACATCCTCGCGTCGCGGCCGGCGCCCGGCTGCGTACCGGGGTGAAGGTGAAGGAGCCGGTGACCGACCGGGCGGGCCGGATCACCGGGGTGGCGGCGGTGGCCGGGACGGCGCCTGTGGTGCACCGGGCCCCCGTCGTGATCGCCGCCGACGGAGCCTCGGCCCGGATCGCGCTCGCGATGGGCCTCCAGCGCGATGCCAAGCGGCAGATCGCCACGGCCGCCCGGCGCTACTACCGCAGCCCGGAGCGCTCCCGGGAGGACTTCCTGGAGCTGTGGGCCGACCTCCGCTTCCCGAGGAGCGACGCCTATCTGCCCGGGTACGGCTGGATCTTCCCGATGGGGGACGGCCGGGTGAACGTCGGTCTGGGCGCGCTCCCCCATCGCCGGCACGGCAGCGCGGATCTGCGGGCCACGCTGGACCGGTGGCTCGCCCGTACGCCCGAGGAATGGGGGCTGCGGGAGGAGAACGCCGAGGGGCCGGTGCGGAGCGCCGCCCTGCCGCTGGGCTTCAACCGCCACCCGCTGTACACCCGGGGGCTCCTGCTGGTCGGTGACTCCGGGGGCATGGTCAGCCCGTGGAACGGCGAGGGCATCGGGCAGGCCCTCGAAGCCGGCGAGGTCGCCGCCGAGACGACGGCGCTCGCGCTGGCGCTGCCGCCGGGGCCGCGGCGGGAGCGGGCGCTGCGCCACTACCCGGCCGAGATGAACCGGCGCTGGGGCCGCTACTACCGGCTCGGCAACACGGCCGCCGATCTGATCTTCAGCCGGTCTGGTTTCCAGCCGGTGCTGAACCGGTACGTGATGGGCTCGCCGGCCCTGCTGAACACCCTGGCCCGGCTCCTCACGAACCTCACGGAGCACCCTTCGCGCGACGCGATCGACCATGTCCTGAACACGGCGGTCCGCCTGGTGCCCGCGCCGGGCCCCCGGCGGCGCTGATCCGGAAGTTGTTCGCCGTTCGCCGGTGGACGCCCCGCACACCAGATGTGAGAACCGAAGGCAATCGATGCACGAGCGAGAGACCGAAGAGACCGGCCGGGGAGCGGGCGCGCGCCCGGAAACCTGGCTGCGCCGCTACCACGCCACGGACGCCCGCGCCGAGCTGGTGTGCTTCCCGCACGCGGGCGGTGCGGCGGGGTTCTGGCGTCCGCTGTCCGACGCCGTCCGGCACGCGCTGGACGTGCGCGCGGTGCAGTATCCGGGCCGGCAGGACCGCTACCGCGAGGAGCCGGTCGAGGATCTGCACCGGCTCGCCGACCTGATCGCCGAGGCCCTGGCGGCCGGCCCCGAGCCGGCCGGGCCGCGCGTCCTCCTCGGGCACAGCATGGGCGCCTCGCTCGCCCACGAGGTGGCGCTGCGGCTGTCCGGCGTACCGGGCCACGGGGCGACGGCGCTGATCGTGTCCGGCAGGCGGGCGCCCTCGCGGCTCGGCTCCGGCCGGCCGCAATCGGATGAGGCGCTGCTCGCACGGATCCGCGATCTCGGCGGCACGGACCCGGCGGTGCTGGCCAGTCCGGAACTGCTCGACGTGATCCTCCCGGCGCTGCGCGCCGACTACGCGGCCGTCGCCGGGTACGTGCCGGGCGGCGGTCTCCTGACGTGCCCGGTCGTCGCCCTCACCGGGGACGGTGACCCGGAGGTGACGCCGCAGGACTCGGGACCGTGGCGCGAGACGACCACGGGCCCGTTCGCCATGCGGGTCCTGGCGGGCGGGCACTTCTTCCTCAACGACCATCTGCCGGCGGTCGCGGAGCTGGCCGTGTCCCTGTCCACCGCCCCGGCGCGGGGGCGGCTCGGCAGCTGAGGTCCGGGGGCGCGCTGAGGCTGTCGTCAGGCGTCCTCCCCGGCCCAACGGGCCGCGAGGAGCAGCGCGATGTCGTCGGGGCGGTCCGCGGCCTGGCGGGCGCGGCGGATGACATGGTCGGCCATGTCGGCGAGCGGGACGGCGCCCGGCCCCGCGAGGGTGGAGCGCAGCCGCTCGACCCCGACGTCGATGTCGAGGCCCGCCTGTTCGACCAGGCCGTCGGTGTACAGGGCGAGCGTGGCGCCGGGGTCGAGGCGCAGTTCGGTGACGGGGTAGGCGGCCTCGGCGTCGATGCCCAGGACGATGCCGCCGGGGAGCTCCATGACCTCGGCGGTGCCGTCGGGCCGGCGCAGGACGGGCTGGGGGTGCCCGGCGCGCACAGCGTGCGTCCGGCCGGTGGCCGGGTCCGTCACGATGTAGCAGCAGCTCGCGAACTGGCCGGTGTCCAGGTCGATGAGCAGGCGGTTGGTGCCGCTCATGACCTCCTGCGGGTCGTGGCCGCTGAGCGCGAAGGCCCGTACGGCGCTGCGGAGCTGGCCCATGGTCGCGGCGGCGGCCACGCCGTGCCCCTGTACGTCCCCGATGACGAGGGCGAGGCGCCCGCGGGTCTCGATCACGTCGTACCAGTCGCCGCCGACGTCCATGCCCTGGGTGCCGGGGAGGTAGCGGCCCTGGGTGTCGATGCCGTGGACGGCGGGCAGCCGGTGCGGCAGCAGGGCGTCCTGGAGGCCGCGGGCGAGCGCGGCCTCGGTGTCGTAGCGCTGGGCACGCTGGAGGGCCTGGGCGATGAGGCCGGCCAGGGCGGTCAGGACCGTACGCTCCTCGGGGCTGAAGCCGCGCGGCCGGCCGAAGCCGAGGATGCAGGAGCCGACGAGCCGCCCGGAGGCGATGAGCGGGAGGAAGGCGCGGGCGCCGACGTCGGTGTCCATGGGGATGCCCGGGTAGGCGGCGGCCAGGCGCTGCATCGACTCGAAGAAGATGGGGCGCCCGGTGGTGAGCGTTTCCACGCCGGGGATGCGGGCGTCCAGGCCGACCGCGTCGAACCGGTCGAGGAATCCCTGGGGGAAGCCGGTCTCCCACTCCAGGTAGAGGTGGCCCTCCTTGAGCAGATAGATCGCCAGCTGCCGGCCGCCGAAGGCCGGAAGCAGCTCCTCGGTGACCACGCGGGAGACCTGCCGGGCGGTGACGGCCTCGGTGAGCGCGATGGCGAGGGCGACCGGCCGGTAGAGGGCGGCGGACCGGTCGGCCGGTGAGCCGAGCCCCAGTCCGGGCGTGACGACGGAGTCCGGGGCGTAGGCGGGCTTCTCGGCGGGCGTGAGGACGGCGGTCAGGCCGTCGTGGCCCGGGTACAGGGAGACGGAGAGCCAGGGGGGCGGGTCGCGGCGGGCGAGGAAGTGGACCGGGGCGTCGGAGATCATCGCGGCCCGGTAGTGGTCCTCGTACGCCGGGTTGGCGAACCAGGGCAGCGCCTCCCAGAACACTCGGCCGACCAGGGCGGCCCGGGGTTGGCCGAGCATGTCCTCGGCGAGCGGGTTGACGTAGGTGATCCGGCCGAAGCGGTCGAACGAGAAGATGCCGCGCGGCAGCCGGTCGGCGGCCTCGGCGACGACCGGGCCGATGCCCAGGTCGACGAGGAAGCCGGTCAGGTGCCCGCCGGGCCCCTCGTCGTCCTGGCGGCGCCCGGAGACCTCCAGCAGGTGGGAGCGTCCGTCCGGCCCGCGCAGCCGCATCCGGCGGACGACGGGGCCGCCGGAGTCCGCCGCCTGCCGGGCCAGCGCCCAGAGGCCGTAGACGTCTTCCGGTGCGAGCCGGGCGGCCAGGGCCTCGATGGTGCCGGGGAAGGGGCCGACACCGGTGCCGAGGATCGCGGCCAGGTCGTCGTCCGCCTCGACGGCACCGGTGGCGAGGTTCCAGTCGAAGCGGCCGATGCGCACGGGCGGGGACGTCTTGGCGGGCAGCTGTACGGGGAGCGGCTCGCCCTCCCACTCCGGCCGGACGCCCGCCTCCGCGAGGGCGGCCAGTTCGGCACCCAGGCCGCGGGCGATGCGCTGGAGCCGGTCCCGGTCGGCGGTGGGCACCGGCTCGTCCCCGGTCGCGGCGCGCAGGACGACGAGGACGCCGACCGGTCGGCGTCCTCGCGGCACCGGCACGTACAGGGAGCCGAAGGGGAACGGCAGTCCGGCCATCAGCTGCGGGAAGCGCCGCATGGCGTCCTCCGCGTCGGAGAGGTAGACCGGGCTGCCGGTGCGGAACGCCTCGGCGACGGGGAACGGCCGGTTCACGTGCATCCGCCACCAGGGGCGGAACAGGGGGCCGGGGAGCCCGGCGAGGACGGCCAGCCGGAGCAGGCCGGGGGTGCGGGAGGGGAGATAGACCCCGCCGGCCCGGCCGCCGACCGCCTCGATGGCGTTCACGACGGACTGGGCGAGCACCAGGGACAGGTCGTCCGGCGCCCGGCCGTCCTCCGGTCTCCCGGGCGGGCCGTCGCCGGGGCCGAACGGCAGCCGAGCGGCCGCGCCGTGCCAGGTCACACAGTCAGGATGCCCCCGGGCGGCGGGGGCGGCACGTCGGAGGCGCGCCCGCTCCGCGCGGCCGGCGGGGTGCGACGCGCGGGAGCGGTGGACACCCACGGGTGTGGTGTCCACCGCTCCCTCACGATCCGTGCGGGCGCTTAGCGGCCCTCGTCCGGCGGCCGGTCGCCGAGCTGGCCGTTCATCTTCTGCTGGGCCGAGTCGACCTGACCGCCGTACTTGCCGCCGGTCTTCTTGTCGACGAAGTCGCCGCCCTTCTCGACTCCCTGGCGGGCCTGGTCCGGATGCCCCTTGATCATGTCCTTGATCTTGTCGAGCATGCCCATGACTGACCTCCTAGAGACGCTGACCGTTCCAGCATCCACGCCCGGCCACGCCCTCGCATTCCGGGACGGGCGGGCACGGCGGCCCTACTGGTCGATCGCCTCGCCGAGGTGGGCCTTCGTCCGGGGGGCGCCGAGCGATCCGCCGTCGAAGGTCCACGACCCGGTGGCGCTCACACCGCCGGCTCCGGAGGGGAGCACCCAGACGACCCCGTTGCCCCCGTCCTCGCCCGGAGCGGCGGCGAGCAGGTCGGAGCGCCCGTCGCCATCGGGGTCGGTCAGGCGGACCTGGGCACCCCAGGCGTCGTACGCCTCGGTCACCCCGGGCACCTCCCCGGAGTCCTGGTTCCAGGAGCGTGCGCCGGCCGTCGTCAGACCGTCGGACGCGCCGCGCAGCAGCCATACGGCCCCCGACTCGATGCGCGACATGTCCGCGCCCGGTGCTCCGACGTCCTCGCCGGGCGCGCCGATGGCCACGTCCGCGCAGCCGTCGCCGTCGGTGTCGCCCACGGACAGGCCGGTGCCCCAGCCGTCGCCCTGCTCGGAGACGCCGGGGACGCCCAGGGAGTCCTGGGACCACCAGAGGGGCTCGGTGCCGGGGCCGGAGGCACCGACGACCGGGCCGTCACCGGCACTGCCGTAGTAGACGCCGACCACGCCGTCCTCCGGCGCGTCGCCGCTGGTGCCGTCGGAGCGGTACGGGTCACCCGTGACCAGGTCGTCGTAGCCGTCGCTGTTGATGTCCCCGGTGGCGACGGCGGGGCCGCCGCGCAGGGAGCGCTCGAAGCGGAGCCCCTGCACCTGGCCGGAGAAGTAGGCGGACCAGCCCTGCCCGCGGGCGGCGCCCGCGCTCGTCCCGGAGACGACGAGGTCGTCGAGGCCGTTGCCGTCGTAGTCACCCGTGGTCAGCGACTTCGGGGCGATCTCGTGTCCGGGTTCGGCGGGGATCACGTCCTCGCGCTGGGCGGGGGCCAGGGGCGCGGCGCCCGTCTTCAGCAGGGCCGGTTCGTAGCGGAAGAGCATGAGGTCGTACCGGTCGGTCACGGCCAGTTCGTCGCCAGGCGTGTCGGGGCTGAAGTGGGCCGCCGCGAGCGCGCTGCCGAATCGCGCCGACGCGCGGGGCTCGGCGGCCTGGAGCCAGTCGCTGTCGGCCCCGGTGAGCCCTTGCGGCGACCCCCACAGCACGACGGCGCCACCCGCGTCCCCCACGGGCTCGATGTCCTCCCCCGGTACGCCGACGATCGCGTCGTCGTAGCCGTCGCCGTTCAGGTCGCCCGTGGCCAGGGACGCTCCGAAGGAGTCACCGGCCTCGGCGGCGCCGCGCACCCCGGGGGTGTTCTGGCTGAAGACGGCGGACGGACTGGTGCCCAGGCCGTGCGCGGAGCCGTACTGCACGGTCGTGAACCCGGCACCCGGCTTGGCGTCGATGCTCCCGCCGGGCGCGCCGGTGAGCACGTCCTCGTGGCCGTCGCCGTTGAAGTCGCTGTGGCGGTCGTTCGCGTGCGTGGCGCCGGAGGTGCCGGCCCAGGCGGTGGGCGCGGCGAGGGCCGCACCCGTCAGCAGGAGCATCGAGGCCGCGAGGACGGCGGCCGAACGGTACGTACGCACGGATGGCTCCTTGGATCAAGGATGGCCGGGCGAGTCCGGGGGGTGCCGGGAAGAGCCCGCTGTCTTCCCGGGCGCCCTGTTCGACACCTCTTGCGCCACAAGGGTTGTACGGCTTTTCCGCGACAGGGCGGTACGGCGCGCGAAAGGGGTGGAAAGGAGCGTTTCCGCTTCTTTCCACCCCTGCTCACGCCCTGCCCCGAGCACGGGGCCGGTGTGGATCAGTACGCGCCGAAGACGTTGTCCATCGAGCCGTACGTGGCGGCGGCGTAGTTGCACGCGGCCGTGATGTTGGCGACCGGGTCGTAGATGTCCATCGACGTCCCGGGCACGTGGTAGGCGTCGAAGGTGGGCTGGATCACCTGGAGCAGGCCCTTGGAGGGCGTGCCGTTGACGGCGTTGATGTCCCAGTTGTTGATCGCCATCGGGTTGCCCGAGGACTCGCGCATGATGTTGCGGTAGATGCCGTCGTAGCTGCCGGGAATGCCCTGCTCGGCCATGATGGCGAGGGATTCCTTGATCCAGCCGTCGAGGTCGTCGGTGTACGCGACGGCCGCCTGGGTCTCGGCGGGCTTCTCGGCCGCGACCGGGACGACGGTGCGCTCGGAGCGGTCCGCGCGGTCGGCACTCTCGGCCCGGGGGGCGGTGTCGCCGTTCTTCTCGGCGGTCTCCGCCTTGAATTCGCTCTTCTCCGCAGCCTTCGGGGCGACGGCCGCGGACGTGGCACCGATGGTGAGCTTCAGGCCCGGGTGAATGAGGTCGGGGTTGCTGCCGACAGCACCGCGGTTGTCCTTGTACAGCCGCTCCCAGCCGCCGCTGAGGGAATGCCCCTGGGCGATCTTGTAAAGCGAATCGCCGGACACCACGGAATAGGTGGTGGACGCGGCCTTGCGCACGGCAATTTCCTTGCCGGCGACGGAAGTCGGGGCCGCGGCCTTTTCGGCGACGACGGTCTTGGCGGGGGCGGCGGAGGCCGATCCGGCCGCGATCAGGGGGAGCGCGAGAACGGCTCCGCCCGCGCTGACGGCGATGAAACCGCGGGTCAGGGACGCGGACTTGGCACGACGGTGCTTACCCGTGAAGGGCATGGCGTATTTCCTCTCCGTCGCCTGCGAGGTGAGCTGTCGGGTTCGGACTGGAGATGTCCGGTCGCGCATGGCGACTTCACCCCTAGCCGCTCCGGATTCCGGACCGGCGGCAAACCTGGGTCCCCCGCTCCTGCCGTACGTGAGTGGTCGGGTTCCCGGACGGCGGCAGGATTCGGCGTTCCATCCGGATTGATGACGGGACCGTAAGCGAGAAACGACGGCCGGAACAAGCCCGGAATTGCTGATCACAATTGTTTTGCAAGATCAATCAAAGGAAATGCTCATGATCGCCCGCGCCGGGGGAAGTCAAATTTCTTGGCACGACTGGGAACCGGGAGATCGGATCCTGCGTCAGAAACGGCCGACGTGACGCTGCCCACTGGACGCACAATGTGCATGTTCGTCCGTTTTGACTGCATTTGACAGCATCAAAACCGCCCCGATCGCCCTCAATTGACCTTTTGCCTATATCAGCACAAAAGGTGCATCGCACTCCGCACTGGCGGCCCAGTCGCCGGTTCCGGCCCCCTCGCTCGCATGATCGCCCTATGGTTAGCCTTACCTAAGTGTTGACGTTCCCCGTTCGCCGTCACAGGGAGATCCCAGGACCATGGCGCCGCATTCCGCCTCTTCTTCCCGCCGTCCCCTCGCCGCCCCCGCCGCCCCTGCCGCCCCCGCCGAACGGGAACTCACCGGCCGGCTGGCCCTCGTGACGGGAGCCGGACGCGGCATCGGCGAGGCGGTCGTGCGGGCCCTCGTCGCGCGCGGCTGCCGGGTCCTGGCGACCGACGCGGCCCCGGCGGGGGTCGACGCCCTCGCCCGGGAGCACGACGGGGACGTCGTCGCCCGGGCGCTGGACGTCACGGACGCGGCGGCCGTCGAGGCCCTGGTCGCCGAGGTCGAGGACTCGCTCGGCACCCTCGACATCACGGTCAACGTCGCCGGGATACTGCGCTGTTCACCGGTCACCGAGCTGACCGACGAGGACTGGCGGGCGACGTTCGCCGTCAACACCGACGGGGTGTTCCACGTCTCGCGGTCCGTCGGGCGCCGGATGGCGGACCGGGGCGCGGGCAGCATCGTCACCGTCGCGTCCAACGCCGCCGGCATCCCCCGTACGACCATGGCGGCGTACGCCGCGTCGAAGGCGGCGGCCGTCATGTTCACCAAGTGCCTCGGTCTGGAGCTGGCCCCCCGGGGCGTCCGCTGCAACACCGTCTCGCCCGGCTCCACGCTCACCGACATGCAGCGCGGGATGTGGCCCGCCGGTGAGGCCCACGACGAGGGGCCGGCCGCGCAGCGCGTCATAGCCGGCGACCTGGCGAGCTACCGCACGGGCATCCCGCTCGGCCGGATCGCCGAACCCGCCGACGTCGCCGAGGCGGTCGCCTTCCTCGTGTCCGACCGGGCCCGCCACATCACCCTGCACGACCTGTACGTCGACGGCGGCGCCACCCTGCGCGCCTGACCCGACCGCCCGGCACCCCGCAAACGCCCCCAGGAGTCCTGGAACGATGACCGCCTCACCGTACGAAGACGCCCCGACCTGGCCCGCCGAGTTCGCCGCCCGTTACCGCGCGGCCGGGCACTGGCGCGGCGAGACCTTCACGAGCATGCTGCGCGAACGGGCCGAGGCCCACGGCGACCGCGTCGCGCTGATCGACCCCGCACCCGAGCGCCGCGCGTGGACGTACCGGGAGCTGGACGAGCGCGCGGCCCGGCTGGCGGCAGGCTTCCGGGCGCGCGGGATAGCCAGGGGCGACCGGGTCGTCGTCCAGCTGCCCAACATCGCGGAGTTCGCCGTCGTCGTCTTCGCCCTCTTCCGCATCGGCGCGCTCCCCGTGTACGCGCTGCCCGCCCACCGCGAGACGGAGATCGGCTACTTCTGCTCCTTCGCCGAGGCCGTCGCCTACGTCATCCCGGACGGGCACGCCGGCTACGACCACCGCGCGCTGGCCACCGCCGTACGGGAGCAGGTGCCCACCCTGAAGCACGTGTTCGTCGTCGGCGACCCGGGCGAGCACACCGCCCTGTCCGACGTGCCGTGCGACGCGGCCGGGGAGCCGGAGGACGGGCCCGAGCCGCACGACCTGGCCTTCCTCCAGCTGTCCGGCGGCACCACGGGCGTGCCCAAGCTCATCCCCCGTACGCACGACGACTACATCTACTCGCTGCGCGGCTCCAACGAGATCTGCGGCGTCGACGCGGACACCCGCTTCCTGGTGGTCCTGCCCGCCGCGCACAACTTCCCGATGAGCTCGCCCGGCTGGCTCGGCACGCTGTACGCGGGCGGCACCGTCGTCCTCTGCCCGCGCCCCGATCCGGCCACGGCGTTCCCGGTCATCGAACGGGAGCGCGTCACCATGACGGGCATGGTCCCGCCGCTCGCCCTGGTGTGGACGGACGCGGCCGCTTCGGCGGAGCAGGACCTGTCGAGCCTGGAGCTGATCCTCGTCGGCGGCGCCAAGTACAGCGAGACGGCGGCCCGGCGCCTCGAACCGGCGCTCGGCTGCCGGCTCATGCAGGTCTTCGGGATGGCCGAGGGGCTCGTCAACTACACCCGGCTGGACGACGACTACGAGACGATCGTCGGTACCCAGGGCCGGCCGATCTCCGAGGACGACGAGATCCGGATCGTGGACGACGCCGGACAGGAGGTCCCCGACGGCCGGTTCGGGCATCTGCTGACGCGGGGTCCGTACACGATCCGGGGCTACTGGCGCGCCCCCGAACACAACAGGTCCGCGTTCACCGAGGACGGGTTCTACCGCACGGGCGACATCGTGCGCCGCACCCCGAGCGGCCATCTGGTCGTGGAAGGGCGGGCGAAGGACCAGATCAACCGGGGCGGCGAGAAGATCGCGCCCGAGGAGGTCGAGAACATCATCCTCGCCCACCCGTCGGTGCACGACGTGTCGGTGGTCGGTGTCGCCGACCCGTATCTCGGTGAACGCACCCTGGCGTACGTCATTCTGCGCGAGGGCGCCGAACCGCCCGGGGCGCTCGCCGTGAAGCGGCATGTGCGCGCCCACGGCATCGCCGCGTACAAGGTGCCCGACCTCGTCGAATTCGTGGACGTCTTCCCGCAGACGGGCATCGGCAAGATCAGCAAGAAGGGCCTGCGGACCGATGCGGCCCCCGCCTCCGCGTCAACTCCCCCCGCACAGAACTGAGACCGCTCCGCGCGGCACCGAAAGGCTGCTCCCATGGCACTTCCCGCCATCGCCCCCTATCCCCTTCCCGTCGCCGACGAGCTCCCGGCGAACCGGGTCGGCTGGACCGTCGACCCGGAGCGCGCCGTGCTGCTCGTCCACGACCTCCAGAACCACTTCCTGCGTGCGTACCGCCCGGGCGAGGAGCCGCTGACCGGCATGCTCGCGAACACCGCCCGTGTGATGGAGACCGCCCGCCGCGCCGGAATCCCGGTGGTGCACTCGGCGCAGCGCGGCGGCCAGAGCGCCGAGGAGCGCGGTCTCCAGCTGGACTTCTGGGGCCCGGGGATGGCGGACGACCCGGAGGCGCTGGCCGCACCGGCCGAGGTGGCGCCCGCGCCGGGCGACACGGTGCTCACCAAGTGGAAGTACAGCGCCTTCGTCCGCACCGAGCTGGAATCCCTCATCCGCGACGACGGCCGCGACCAGCTGGTGATCACCGGTGTGTACGCGCACATCGGCGTGCTGATGAGCGCCGCCGACGCATGGATGCGCGACATCCAGGCGTTCGTGGTGGCCGACGCGGTCGCGGACTTCTCGCGCGAGGACCACGACATGGCGCTGCGCTGGGCGGCGGGCCGCTGCGCGGTCGTGACGACGACGGACGCGCTGCTGAAGGAGATCTGAGGGCCCGTACCTCACGTCCGGGGGGCCGCCGCGGCCTCGGGCGTGAGGTGCAGGGCGAGCACGTCCAACGCCGCGCCGATCCTGCGCAACGTCTCCGGATCGTCGGTACCCAGCGCTGCGCTCAACGCGTCGTCGATCCGGGCGGTCCGCACCTCGGCCACCCGCTCGGACACCTCCGTGGCCGTACGGATCAACTGCCGCCTGCCATCGGCCGGATCGGGTGCGGACACGAACGAGCCGGTCTCCTTCAGCCTGGCCACGGCGCCCGAGACCTGGCTCTGCGGCAGGCCCGTGCGTGCGGCGATCTCGCTCACCGAGGTGCCCTGGTGCCCCAGGACGTCGCTCAGTACGACCAGGGCCGCCCGGGTGCCTCCGCGCTGCGCGGCGCCGGCCGGGTCCGACGGCTCCGGGAGCGCCTGCTCACCGATCTTCATCAGGGTCCGTCCGAGCAGGAACAGCTGGACCGGGGTCATCGAGGTACTCATGGGGCGAACCCTACCCCCATCCATCACTACCGATGCATCACCGATCGATGCATCATTGCCTGATGCATCTCTCTTGATGCATCTAAAAAGATAAAGTAACGTCCGGGGCACCGCCGGTGCTCCCCGCGCCGGACACCTCACCGACCGGGAGATCCGATGTTCCTCGACACCGACGGCGCGACCCTCTACTACGAGGTCCGGGGCACCGGCCCGCTGCTGCTCATCGCGCAGAGCGGCGAGGGCGACGCCGGCCGGAGCACCGACCTGGCGCGCCACCTCGTCGACCGGTACACAGTGGTCACCTACGACCGCCGGGGCCTGTCCCGCAGCACCCTCGCCGACCCGGCGCGGGGCGTGACCATGGAGGAGCACGCCGACGACGTCCACCGGCTGCTGGCCCGGCTCACCGACGAGCCCGCCCTGATGCTCGGATGCAGCATGGGCGCCGCCATCGGGCTCCACCTCGCGGTGGCCCACCCCGGGCAGCTCCGCACCCTCGTGGCGCACGACCCGGTCTCCCCGTCCCTGCTGCCCGCCGGTCCGCGCACCGCGCACGCGGCGGAGCTCGTCCACCTCCAACGGGTCCACCGCGAGGGCGGACTGGGTGCCGCGCTCCCGGAGATCGCCCGGGTCCTCGGGATCGACCCGGCCCGCCAGGAGACCGAGCCGGACCTGACACCCATGCCGCTCACCCCGGGCCGGGCCGCCGACTTCGGGTTCTTCATCGCACACGACTTCACGGCCGTCATCGACGCCGAACTCGACCAGGAGGCGCTGCGGACATCTCCGGTACGCATCGTGCCCGCCGGCGGTGCCATCACCTCGCCGGACGTCTTCGTCGCGCAGTGCGCGGACCGGCTGGCCGGCCTGGTGGGGCGGGAGACCGTCGCGTTCCCCGGCGGGCACAACGGCAACACCACCCATCCCCGCGCGTACGCCGCCCGACTGCGCGAGGTCCTGGCGTAGGCACGGCATCGAGGCTCCCGGGACTACGCGAAATCCCCGGACCGCAATTGCGGTCCGGGGATTTGCTCACGTATATTGAGTGGTTCTGTGTGCCCACAGAAAAAGGCCCCTCACCGGGGGCCAACAAGAATCACGATATCCGTCAGGGAGCTGTTTTGTCAACTCGGGAAAGCGCCGAATTGCAGAAGGAGCAGGAATACATCGACCGGCTCCACCACCGTGTCGACGTTCTGCGCGGTGACGCCGCCGAGCAGGTCCAGGACGCCCTGACGCCGGTCGGCACCGGCCAGCAGGCCCGCCTCGAACGCGATGTCCTGGTCGCCGAGCGATCCGGTCTGCTCGCCGCTCTGAACGCGGTGGACGGCTCGCTCTGTTTCGGCCGTATCGATCTCACGGACGGCGTCGCGCACCATATCGGCCGTATCGGAATCCGTGAGGACGACAGCGAACGCACGCCTTTGCTGATCGACTGGCGCGCCCCGGTCGCCCGCCCCTTCTATCTCGCCACCCATCACACCCCGATGGGTCTGCGCAGGCGCCGCCACCTCACGACCGTGGGGCGCACGGTCACCGAGCTGCACGACGAGATCCTGGACGTCTCGGACCGGGAGCGCACCGGTTTCGAGGACCCGAGCGGCGACACGGTCCTGCTCGCGGCGGTGAACTCGGCGCGGACCGGACGCATGGCGGACATCGTGCGGACCATCCAGGCGGAGCAGGACCGCATCATCCGGGCGCCGCACCGGGGCGTCCTGGTGGTCGAGGGCGGGCCCGGCACCGGCAAGACGGCCGTCGCCCTGCACCGGGCGGCGTTCCTGCTGTACGAGCAGCGGGAGCTGCTGGCCAAGCGGGCGGTCCTCATCGTGGGGCCGAACCCGGCCTTCCTCAGCTACATCGGCGAGGTGCTGCCCTCGCTCGGTGAGACCGGCGTCCTGCTCGCCACCCAGGCCGAGCTGTTCCCCGGCGTCCGGGCCCGCGGCGCGGACACGCCCCGGGCCGCGGCCGTGAAGGGCGGCGCGTCCATGGCCGAGGCGCTGGCGCTCGCCGTGCGCGACCGTCAGCTGCTGCCCGAGCCGGGCGCCCCGCTGATCGTCCCGCACGACGACGGCGACCTGGTCCTGGACTGGGAGATCGCCTACGAGGCCCGGCAGGCGGCCCGGGACACCCAGCTGCCGCACAACCTCGCCCGGCCGCACTTCGCGTTCCGGATCATCGACGCGCTGACCGCCCAGCTCACCGAGCGCATCGGCGCCGACCCCTACGGCGGGCCGAACTTCCTGGGCCCGGACGACATCGCCCAGCTCGGCAAGGCGGTCGCCGTCAGCCAGGAGGTGCACGCCGCGATCGAGGAACTGTGGCCGGCCCTCACCGCCGAGGACTTCCTCACCGGCTACCTGGCCGAGCCGGTGCACCTGCCGGAGGCGGACGCGGCGGCCATCCGGCGCGCACCCGGCGAGGGCGCCTGGACGCCGGCCGACGTGCCGCTGCTGGACGAGGCCGCGGAACTGCTCGGGGTGGACGACAGCGCCGAACAGGCGGCGGCAGAGGCGGAGCGCCAGGAGCGGATCGCGTACGCCCAGGGCGTCCTCGAACTGTCCCGGGGCTCGGAGTCCTTCGAGTTCGAGGACGAGGAGTCGGAGCTGCTCGCCGCCCACGACATCATCGACGCGGAGCGGATGGCGGAGCGCCAGGAGGAGGCCGACCACCGCAGTGCGGCGGAGCGGGCCGCCGCCGACCGGACGTGGGCGTTCGGGCACATCATCGTGGACGAGGCGCAGGAGCTGTCGCCGATGGCGTGGCGGCTGCTCATGCGGCGGTCCCCGACCCGGTCGATGACGCTGGTGGGCGACCCGGCGCAGACCTCGGAGGAGGCCGGGGTCGGCTCGTGGCAGGAGATCCTGGAGCCGTACGTGGGCGACCGGTACGAGCATGTGCGGCTCGGGGTCAACTACCGTACGCCCGCCGAGGTGATGGAGGTCGCGGCGAAGGTGCTGCGGGCCGTGGATCCCTCGTTCGAGCCTCCGGGGTCGGTGCGCTCCACGGGCGAGGTGCCCTGGGTGCGCGACGCCGGGGCGGATCTGGCGGGCGCGGTGGCGCGGGCGGTCGGCGAGCTGACGCCCGCCGAGGGGCGCCTCGCGGTGATCGCGCCCCGCGAGCTGCACGAGGAGATCGCGGCGCCGCTGGACGGCGTGACACCCGGCGGCGAGCCGGATCTGACCCGGACGGTGGTGCTGCTGGGGCCCCGGCAGGCCAAGGGCCTCGAATTCGACCATGTCCTGGTGGTGGAGCCGGGCCGGTTCGGAACGAGCGACCTGTACGTGGCACTGACCCGTGCCACGCAGCGGCTGGGCATCCTGCACCGGGAGGCGCTTCCGGCGTCCCTGCGCTGACCTGGCGGCAACCGGGTGCGCGGGCCGGGCTGTTGCACGAGGGCAGCCCGGCCGGACGGATGGATTCCGGGGAGCCTTGACACCCCGGACCGGCAGGAGGAGCATCCTCACGTCGTTGACAACGTTGTCGGGGCGACGCCGTTCCTCCGCGGTCACGGCGCCGGTCTCGCGCCGCGTTGACCGTCCGTCACATCAGAAGGGCAGGAACGGTGCCACAGACGCACAAACGCCGTACGCACACCGCGATCCGGGCCGTGGGCTCCCTCACGGCGGCCGCCATGGCCGTCACGGGGCTCGCGGTCGCAGCCGCCCCGGTTTCGGCCGCGCCGGGCGGGCACCTCGTGAAGAACCCGGTGTCGTACGTCGATCCCCTCATCGGCACGTCCAACGCGGGCAACACCTACCCGGGCGCCGTGCAGCCGTTCGGCATGCTGGCGTGGAGCCCGCAGAACTCGAGGGGCAAGCAGGTCTCGACGCCCGCTCCCGGCGGCTACCAGTACGACGCGAAGAAGATCCGCGGCTTCAGCCTCACGCACCTCAACGGAGTGGGCTGCTCGGGCGCGAACGGCGACATCCCGATCATGCCGTACGTGGGCGACGTGGACTCCTCCCCCACCTCGGACACCACCGACGCGAAGTACGCGAGCGACTTCTCGCACGACGACGAGACGGCGGCCGCCGGGTACTACGAGGTCGGGCTGGCCAGTGGCGCTTCGGCGGCGCTGACCACGACCGCCAGGACGGGGTCGGGAACGTTCGGGTTCCCGGCGGACAAGCCCGCCAGCATGCTCTTCCGTACCTCCAACTCGGAGACCGGCAGCACCGACGCCACCGTGCGGATCGACAAGGCCGCGCGGACGGTGACGGGGTCCGTCACGGCGGGCAACTTCTGCGGACCGCAGAGCGCCAACAACCGCAAGGACCTCTACACGCTGTACTTCACCGCCCACTTCGACAAGCCCTTCGCGAAGGTCGGTACCTGGAAGGACGGCACCCTCACCCCCGGCTCCACCTCCGCCTCCGGCGGTACGGGCTACAGCTCGTCCGGCAACGCCGTGGAGGGCAAGGGCTCCGGCGGGTACATCACTTTCGCGGACGGCACCACCGAGGCGCGCGCCAAGGTGGCCGTCTCGTACGTCAGCGCCGCGAACGCCGAGGCCAACCTCCGTAAGGAGAACGGGCCCGGCAAGAGCTTCGACACGGTGAAGCGGCAGGCAGCCGCGAACTGGAACAAGGCGCTGAAGGCCGTCGAGATCGGCGGCGGCACCGAGACACAGCGCACCGCGTTCTACACCGCGCTCTACCACTCCATGCTGGAGCCGACCCTCACCAGCGACGTGGACGGCCGCTACCTCGGCGCCGACCGCAAGCCGCACCGGCTGTCCAAGGGGCAGAAGGCGCAGTACGGCACCTTCTCCGGCTGGGACCAGTACCGGGCGCAGGTGCAGCTGATGGCGCTGCTCGACCCGAGGGCGGGCAGCGACTACGCGCAGTCCCTGTTCAACTACGCGAACCAGCGGGACGGCGAGTGGGACCGCTGGCTGCTGGAGAACGGCAAGACGAGCGTGATGTCGGGCGACCCGTCCGACGCGGCGCTGGCCGGGATCTACGCCTTCGGCGGCCGTGACTTCGACGTCGAGGGCGCGCTGAAGTCGCTGGTGAAGGCGGCGACCGTGCCGACCGCCAACGACTCCGACAGCTCCGGCTGCAACGTCGAGTGCGTGGGCCAGCGCCCCGCGCTGGACAAGTACCTGGAGCTCGGCTACGTACCGGCGGACAACTGCCACTGCTGGGGCGGGGCGGCCGAGACGCTGGAGGACGCGGCGGCCGACTACGGCCTGTCGGAGCTGTCCCGGAGGCTGGGCAACACGGGCGACGCCAAGAAGTTCCTGGACCGGTCGGGCAACTGGACGAACGTCTTCGACGCCAACGCCACCGAGCACGGCGGGTACATACGCGACCGGAAGGCCGACGGCAGCTGGGCGGGCACCTTCACGCCCGGCACCGGCACCGGGTTCGTGGAGGGCACCAGCGCCCGGTACACGTGGATGGTCTACTCCGACGTGGCGGGTCTCGCCGGTGCGATGGGCGGCAACGAGCGTGCCACGGAGCGCCTCGACGCGTTCTTCCGTACGCCGGACGGGAAGTTCGACTTCTCGGCGAAGGACGCCACGCGTTACGACCCGACGAACGAGCCCGACATCAACGCGCCGTACCTGTACAACTACTTCGGCGCCCCGTACAAGACGCAGGAGACGGTCCGCGCCGAGCTGGACCAGCTGTGGACCGACGGCCCCGGCGGTATCCCGGGCAACGACGACGCGGGGACCATGTCGTCCTGGTACGTCTTCTCCGCGCTCGGCATGTACCCGCAGAACCCGAGCCGCGCCGATCTGACGCTGACCGCGCCGCTGTTCCCGCACGCGGTGGTGCACACCGGGCACGGCAGGAGGATCACCATCGAGGCTCCGGCCGCCTCGGCGGACCACACGTACATCCACGGGCTGAAGGTGAACGGCCGTACGTCCACGAAGCCGTGGGTCGGTGACTCGCTGGTGGAGCACGGCGGGCGGCTGGACTTCACGCTCGGCACGACGCCCGACACCTCCTGGGGCGGCGCACCGGCCGACGCGCCGCCGTCCTTCCCCGGCGGCGGGCTGAAGTACTTCACGGGCGCGTCCCCCGACCAGCTGAAGGTCGAGCCGGGCGGAGAGGGCGCGCAGACCGTGGTCAAGGCGCAGAGCCTGGAGACGAAGGCCACCACCGTGCACTGGAAGGCAGAGGCGCCGGACGGGGTCGCCGTGACCCCGTCCGAGGGTGACTTCACGGTCCCGGCGAGCGGTGCGGGGCAGGCGAAGCTCACCGTGTCGGCGGGGAAGGACACCGCCGAGGGCTACTACACGGTCCCGGTGACGCTCACGTCCTCGTCGGGTACGGAGCTGCCGAAGACATCGGCGGCGGTGACGGTCGCCGAGAAGAACGGTCTGCTGTGGAACCGCAACAGCACCGGGATCTCGGCGGACGACGCGAACCCGCAGGCCAACTTCGACGGTGAGGGCTGGAGTTACTCGGCCCAGGCGCTCGCGGCGGCCGGTGCGAAGCCGGGCGGCACGGTCTCCTCGGGCGGCTTCGACTTCACCTGGCCGAAGGCGGACGCCGGCGACCCGGACAACATCGAGGTGGCCGGTACGAGCCCCCAGGTCCTGAACGTCTCCCCCGCTCAGGGTGACACGAAGCTCGCGTTCCTCGGCAGCGCGGCCGAGGGCAGGGCTTCGGGCACGGTGACGCTCACGTACACCGACGGCACCACGCAGCAGGCCGGGATCGGCTTCAGCGACTGGACGCTGGGCGGCGGCTCGCAGCAGCCGTCGTACGGGAACACGGTGGCGGTGCACACCGACTACCGCGACGTGCAGGGCGGCGGAAAGGACCCGGTGGGCACCGAGGTCTTCACGACCGCGCCGATCGCGCTCCAGGCCGGGAAGCAGCTCGCGTCCGTGACGCTTCCGGCCACGACGGACGGCGGGATCATCCACGTCTTCGCGGTGGCCACCGCCTGACGGGATCCGGACAACGGCAAGGGCCGGCCCCCACGTCGGAGGCCGGCCCTTGCGGCGTCGTCAGACGAGGTCGAACCGGTCCAGGTTCATGACCTTGTCCCAGGCGGCGACGAAGTCGCGCACGAACTTCTCCTTGGCGTCGTCGCTCGCGTAGACCTCGGCGACGGCGCGCAGTTCGGAGTTCGAGCCGAAGACCAGGTCGGCGCGGGTGCCGGTCCAGCGGACCTCACCGGTGACGGCGTCGCGGCCCTCGAACGCGCTCTGGTCGTCGGCCGTCGACTTCCACGTCGTGCCCATGTCGAGCAGGTTGACGAAGAAGTCGTTGGTCAGCGTGCCCGGCGCGTCGGTGAGCACCCCGTGCGAGGTCTGCTGGTGGTTGGCGCCCAGAACGCGCAGACCGCCGACGAGGACCGTCATCTCGGGCGCGCTCAGGTTCAGCAGGTTGGCCCGGTCGAGCAGCAGGTACTCGGCGGGGAGCCGGTTCCCCTTGCCCAGGTAGTTGCGGAAGCCGTCCGCGACGGGCTCCAGCTCGACGAAGGACTCCACGTCGGTCTGGTCCTGCGAGGCGTCGACCCGGCCCGGGGTGAACGGCACCTCGATGTCGGTACCGGCGTCCCTGGCCGCCTTCTCGACCCCTGCGGCGCCCGCGAGGACGATCAGGTCGGCGAGGGAGACCTGCTTGCCGCCCTGCTGCTCGGCGTTGAAGGACTCCTGGACGGACTGGAGGGTACGCAGGACACCCGCGAGGCGGTCCGGGTCGTTGACCTCCCAGCCGCTCTGCGGTTCGAGGCGGATGCGCGCGCCGTTGGCGCCGCCGCGCTTGTCGCTGCCCCGGAAGGACGAGGCGGAGGCCCAGGCGGTGGAGACCAGCTCGGAGACGGACAGGCCGGAGGCGAGGACCTTCTCCTTGAGCGCCGCGATGTCGGCGGCGTCGATCAGCTCGTGGGTGCGCTCGGGCAGCGGGTCCTGCCAGATCAGTGTCTCCTGCGGCACCTCGGGGCCGAGGTAGCGGACGACCGGGCCCATGTCGCGGTGGGTCAGCTTGTACCAGGCGCGGGCGAAGGCGTCGGCGAACTCCTGCGGGTTCTCGTGGAAGCGCCGCGAGATCTGCTCGTACGCCGGGTCGAAGCGCAGCGACAGGTCGGTGGTGAGCATGGTCGGGGCGTGGCTCTTCGACGGGTCGTGCGCGTCGGGCACGGTGCCCGCGCCCGCGCCGTCCTTGGGCCGCCACTGGTGGGCGCCGGCGGGGCTCTTGAAGAGCTCCCACTCGTAGCCGAAGAGGATGTTGAAGAAGCTGTTGTCCCAGGTGGTGGGGGTGTCCGTCCAGATGCCTTCGAGGCCGCTGGTGATGGTGTCGCCGCCCTTGCCGGTGCCGTGCGAGCTCTCCCAGCCGAGGCCCTGGCGCTCCATCGGGGCGGCCTCGGGGTCGGGGCCGACGGCATCGGCGGGGCCGGCTCCGTGCGTCTTGCCGAAGGTGTGGCCGCCGGCGATCAGGGCGACGGTCTCCTCGTCGTTCATCGCCATGCGGCGGAACGTCTCGCGGATGTCGCGGGCCGCGGCGATCGGGTCCGGGTTGCCGTTGGGGCCCTCCGGGTTGACGTAGATGAGACCCATCTGCACGGCGCCGAGCGGGTTCTCCAGCTCCCGGTCACCGGTGTAGCGCTCGTCACCGAGCCAGGTGGTCTCGGGGCCCCAGTACACGTCCTCGTCGGGCTCCCAGGCGTCCACGCGGCCGCCGCCGAAGCCGAAGGTCTCGAAGCCCATCGTCTCCAGGGCGACGTTCCCGGTGAGGACGAGGAGGTCGGCCCAGGAGATGTTCTTGCCGTACTTCTTCTTGACCGGCCACAGCAGGCGCCGCGCCTTGTCGAGGCTCGCGTTGTCCGGCCAGCTGTTGAGCGGGGCGAAGCGCTGCTGGCCGGAGCCGGCGCCGCCGCGGCCGTCGCTGATGCGGTACGTGCCGGCGCTGTGCCAGGCCATCCGGACCATGAAGGGGCCGTAGTTGCCGAAGTCGGCGGGCCACCAGTCCTGGGAGGTGGTCAGCACCTCGGCGATGTCCCGCTTGACGGCGGGCAGGTCCAGCGCGTTGAACGCCGCGGCGTAGTCGAAGTCCTCGCCGAGCGGGTTGGCCACGGCGGGGTTCTTGGCGAGAATCCGCACGTTGAGCCGCTCCGGCCACCACTGGCGGTTACCGCCGCCCTGGGTGGGGTGCGGCGCGCGACCGTGCGCGACGGGGCAGCCGCCGGCCTCCTCCGACTTGGGGTCGGTGACGATCGCGTCGTGGTTCTCAGTCATGGAATTCCTTCCGGACGGGGCGGATCTCGGTGCTCTGAGAATGTGGGGCGGGTGGCCGAAGCGGTCTCGCCCGGAGGGCGTCCTGCCCTGGCTGGGCCGGAACCGATCCTACGATGGACCTAGTCCAAGTCAATACGAACACGCGATGGAATGATCAACGGCCGCCGTGTACAGCCGCTGCGGCAACAAAGGTCCGGGCCAGGAGGCCGGGTCGGGGCTCAGCGGTCCCGACCCAAGGGCTGTCCCGCGATTCCTGGCGCCCGCCGGGAATCGCGGGACAGCCCTCAGCGTCCGCCGTCCCCCCGCCGGTGCACGCTGACCGCGTAGCCGCCTCCGTCGTACGGGGCGGCGTCCCAGGTGGCGAAGCGGTCGACGGGGGTGAGCCCCGCGGCGGCGCAGTGGGTGTCGTACTCGGCGAGCGTGAGGCCGGGCGGCACGGGGAGGTGGGCCGCGTCCAGGCCGAACCCGGCGACCAGCAGACCGCCCGGGCGCAGCGCTCCGGCGAGGCCGGCGACCACGGTGGCCTCGGTGCCGGGGGCGAGCAGCGCCATCACGTTGCCCGCGGCGACGACGAGGTCGAAACCGGGTTCGATGGAGAGCGCCTCCGGGTCGAACGCGGCCAGGTCGGCGCGGTACCAGGGCAGCCCGGGCGCCTGCTCGCGCGCGACGGCCAGCATCGAGGCGTCGACGTCCACCCCGGTGCAGTCGTAGCCGAGCTCCGCGAGCCGGATCGCGACCCGGCCGGTGCCGCAGCCGGCGTCCAGCACCCGCGCCCCGGCGGGCACCAGGGCGGCGCAGAACCGCGCCTCGCCGTGCATGTCCCTGCCACTGCGGGCCAGGGCCGCGAAGCGGGCGGCGTAGTCCTCGCCCGAGGTGTCTCCGGTCAGTTCGGTCCAGCGGTTCATGCGGGCCACTGTAAGCGGAGCGCATGAACCGGGGGCGGGTCAGCCCGACGCCGGAGGGTGGCCCGTGTCGAAGGCGAAGAGGGTGTTCCGGGCGGCCGCCACGACCACGGCGCGTCCGGCGACGGTGACGCGGGGGCTCGCACCCTCCTGGCCGGTCAGACCGTCGGCCCTCGGGTCCGTCGCCCACAGCACCGAGCCGTCCGACGGGGAGAGGGCGACCACGCGGCCGGTCGCGGAGCTGAAGAAGAGCGCACCGTTCCCGGCCACGGGGCCCGAAGCGCCCTCCACGCTGGTCTGCCGGGACCACTTCCTGCGGCCCGTGGCGGGGTCGAACGCGGTGACGCGGCCGGTCTGCCCGCTCACGTACACGGTGCCGTCCGCCATGCCGGGCGTGCCCGCGTACGTGGATGGCAGCGGGACGTCCGTGACCTTCCCGGAGGCCGGGTCGACCTGCACCACTGCCTCGTACCCGGTGAGCGCCGGGCCCTCCAGGTGCTCCCTGAGCAGGACGAGCCGGCCGCCCGTGACGCCCACCGGCACGGCGGGGCCGTCGACCGCGACGGCCTCGCCCCAGGCGCCGGAGGCCGGGTCGAGGGGGTACAGGGCCGGGCGGCGGACCGCCGAGGCGTCGAGCTCGGCGTCGGTCGCGCACATGGCGAGCAGCCGGGTGCCCACGGGGACGGGGGCGCACCGGGAGCCGGCGGGGAACGGCGCCGTCCAGGCGAGGTCGCCGGTGTGCGCGTCCCGGGCCTCCAAGGCGGTGTCGGAGGCGTCGACGGTGATCACGTCGGTGCCGAGCACCACGGCGTCCCGGGTCCGGCCCGTGACGGCCGTCGACTGGGCGCCCGAGGGCGTGGACCACAGCTCCTTGCCGCTGTCGGCGTCGAGGGCGACCACCTCGTCGGAGGTGCCCCGCGGGTCGTCCTGGGCGGCGATCCGGTAGCCGAGCACGGTGTCGTCGGTGGCGCCCACCAGGTGCATGCCCTGGACGGGCACGCCCGGGCTCTTCGCCGTCCAGGCGCGTGAGCCGTCCCGGAGGTCGATCCGGGCGGCGACGACCCCGCCGCCCCCGCAGAACACGGCGTCGGCGCGGGCGACGCACCGCAGTTCGTCCGGGATGTCCTCGCGACCGCCCGGCACGGTCACGCGCCAGGGCGTGAAGCCGTCGGGCAGGGTGCCGACGGGCGCGGCGACCGTGCGGGCCTTGCCCTCGTCCGGCTCCTCGCCGAAGCCGCCCGCCCGGAGGACGGCGGCTCCCCCGCCGATCGCCGCCACGGCGACCGCCGCCGCGAGCACGGGCCGCCAGCGTCCGCGCAGCCCGCGTCCGCCGGGCGGGCCGGTCTCCTCCGGGGCGGGGGTGTGCGGTGCCGGGGTGTCGCGCGTGGCCAGGTGGTGCTGGGTGGCCACGTCCCGGGTACGGCCGGCGGCGCGCCCGGCCGGCGCCGCGCCGCCGAGGTCGGCCGGCAGGTCCCGTAGCAGCTCCAGGAGTTCGCCGGCCGAGGGCCGGCCCTCGGGTTCCTTGACCAGGCACGGTTCGACGACGGTGCGCAGCGCCTCCGGTACGGCGTCGAGCGAGGGCTCCTCGTGCACCACCTGGTACGCCGTGAGGTACGGGCTGTCCGCGTCGAAGGGGCCGTGGCCGGTGGCCGCGTACACCAGGAGGGTCGCCAGCGAGAAGACGTCGGAGCGCGGTCCGACGCCGCGCGGTGCCTGGAGCTGTTCCGGTGACATGAAGGGCGGGGTGCCGATGACGCGTCCGGTCATCGTCAGGGTCTGCTGGTCGGCGGCGCGCGAGATGCCGAAGTCGATGACGCGCGGCCCTTCGGCGGACAGCACGACGTTCGACGGTTTCAGGTCGCGGTGGACGACCCCGACGCGGTGGATGTCGCGCAGCGCCTCGGCGAGCCCGATGGCCAGGCTGCGCAGTCCGGGCCCGTTCAGCGGGCCTTCGGCGGCGATGCGCTCGGCGAGGGTGGGGCCCTCGATGTAGGTGGTCGCCATCCAGGGCTGCTCGGCCTCGGGCGCCGCGTCCACCACGGCGGCGGTGAAGGCGCCGCTGACCCGGCGCGCCGCCGCTACCTCCTGGCGGAAACGGATGCGGAATTCGCTGTCGCCGGCGAAGTGCTGGTGGATCAGCTTGATGGCGACGGGCCGGCCGGAACCCGTACGGGCCAGGAAGACCGTGCCCATGCCACCTGAACCGAGCCGCGCCTCCAGCGGATAACCGCCGATCTCGGCTGGATCGCCTGCGCGCAGCGACACTCTTACCGACCTCTCGTCCCCGTGCGCCTCTGCCGTCACGGACCGCCCGTCTGTGCTGGACACAAACTAGCC
The DNA here is from genome assembly GCF_052542855.1 of Streptomyces sp. SAS_281. Taxonomy (NCBI): domain Bacteria; kingdom Bacillati; phylum Actinomycetota; class Actinomycetes; order Kitasatosporales; family Streptomycetaceae; genus Streptomyces; species Streptomyces sp. SAS_281. The sequence goes on along the minus strand of NZ_JBMNDO010000090.1, from coordinate 4,333 downwards.
GCAGGGTGGTGGGGGTGAGCAAAGCGGGTGACACGTGCGGGCAGGTGCGTGGTAGGGGCCGCCCGGCCGGCACCGGGGCGGCCCGTCGGCTTCAGCAGGGGCCGAGGTCCTGCCAGACGCCCCATTCACCCGTGGAGCCGGGCGTCTCGTTCTGGGTCCACCACTTGGCCTTCCAGGTGTGGCCCCCGTACGAGACGGTGTTGCCGCCGGTGTAGACGGCGCCGGGGCTCCACGCGGCGGCGGTGCAGCTGCCGGTCGGGGGCGGCGTGGTCGGCGGGGTGGTGGTGGGCGGGGTGACGCCCGCGAACCTCACCGAGTACTTCGCGAAGTCCCAGTCCGCCTGGGCCACGCTGCTGCACGTGCCGGAGGTCTTGCCGTTGTTGTCGGGCGGGGCGCACTGGCGGTCGCGGTTGAGGGACCAGAAGGTGAAGCGGTCCATGTGGTGGCCGGTGGCGAAGTCCAGGACGGTCTGGAAGTCGGCCTGGGTGAAGTACTCGCCGGTGTCGCTGCGTCCGTTCATGCCGGAGAAGCCCTCGTGGGCGTAGGCGGTGGCCTCGTCCCAGCCGAAGGTGGTGCGCAGGATCGCGTTGAAGTTCGTCAGGGCGCTCGTCTGGGCGGCGGCCCCGTTGAAGCCGCCGTCGAACGGCATGATGGAGAAGTTGTTCGGTGTGAAGCCCTGGGCCTTGGCCTCGTTGAGCATCTGCTTGCCGAACCATCCGGTGCCGTCGGCGGTCGCCGCCGTGGTGACCGAGACGTAGAGGCCCGGGTTGTTCTGCTGGAGGATCTTGGCGGCGCCGATCTCGCGGGCGATGGCGGCCGTGTTCTCGTACTCCGGTTCCTCCAGGTCGAAGTCGATGGCCTTCAGCTGGTACTTGGTGATGACCTGCTGGTACGCGGCGGCGGTGGAGGCCGCGTCGGAGCAGGTCTGGCCGAGCTTCGTCCCCCCGTAGCCGCCGATGGACACCGACACGTCGCCGCCCTTGGCCCGGATCGCGCCGATGACGGAGGCGACGGCGGTGTCCGAGGAGACCGGCGACGTGCCGTCCCAGGTGGGGCTGCAGCCACCGCCGTTGGGCGCCAGGATGAAGGCGAGCTGGAACGCCTTGAGGCCGGTGGCGTCCATGATGGCGCCCGCGTCCGGCGGATTGTTGTCGTGCGGCATCAGATAGGGCGCGGCGGCGTACCACCGGCTGGAGAGCGCGGCGGCGTCGGCGGGCGCGCCCGAGGCCTGCTGTGCGGCGAAGGCCGCGAGCCCTGCGGTGGCCAGGGCGGCGGTGGCCACGCCGGAGAGCAGAGCACGAAGACGTCTCATGGAGGCTCCTGTCGGGAGAAGGTGCCGCCAGAATCGGAGGATGACGCATTCACGTCAATGAGTTGGCCTAGACCATTGCGCTTTCTTGAAGCTCTCGCCGGCTTCCCGGAGACGACGTGACCGATATCGGAACACACTCCGTCCGCATTCCGACGCCCCTCGGCTAGGGTGTCGCGCGTGTCCTTCCCTCTCGCCTTCCGCCGGCTCGTGGACGACGCCGCGGTCTTCCCGCCCGGCCTGGCCCCGCTGCCGCGCGCCGTCGCCGATCACGCCGGGCACCTCGCGTCCGGGCACGCCGAGCTCGTCGGCCCCTTCGTGATCGGCGCCGACCGGCTCGGCGAACTGGCCGCGCTGGCCGGGCCGGACCTGTTCCCCAAGGGGCTGCGGGTGAGCGTGGTGGCCGGGCCGGCCGCGCTCCCGGCGGTCCTGGCCGCCTTCGCGGGGACCGGCCGGCTCGTACCGGCGGCCGTGGAGTTCAAGCCGGACCCCGCCCGGCCGTTCGCGGCCCAGCTGGAGGAACCGGCCGCACTCGGCTTCCCCGGGACGGTGTACGTGGAAGTCCCCCGCCCCGGTGCGCCGGAGTGGGAGCAGGCGCTCGCGTCGGCGGTACGCCACGGCTTCCGGCTGAAGTTCCGCACCGGCGGGACCGAGGCGGCGGCGTTCCCGTCCGAGGACGAGGTGGCGGCGTGGATCCACGGGGCCGTCGCCGCCGGGGCCGCCTTCAAGTGCACGGCCGGGCTGCACCACGCGGTCCGGCACACCGCCGCCGCCACCGGATTCGAGCACCACGGCTACCTCAACGTGCTCCTGGCGACGGCACGGGCCCGCGCCGGAGCGTCCCTCTCCGATGTCCGCGCGGCCCTCGCCGAGCGCGACCCGGAGGCGCTGGCCCGTGCCGTGACCGCGCTCCCGGCCTCCGGGGCCGCCGCCGCGCGGGAGGCGTTCGTCTCGTACGGGTCGTGCAGCGTGCTCGAACCGCTCGCGGACCTGACCGGCCTGGGCCTGCTCGGTCCCGCCACCACCTGTTCACCCGTCACCGAAGGGCGCCACGCATGACCATCCACCCCGCCACCTGGGTCGAGTCCGCGGCCGGCAGCGCGTACGACGTCGACAACCTCCCGTACGCCGTCTTCTCCACCACGGGCACCGCCCCGCGCATCGGCGTCCGCATCGGCGACCAGGTCCTGGACCTGGGCGCCGCCGCCACCGGCCTGCGCCCCGACTGGGCGCCGCTGCTCGACGCGCCCGCGCTCAACCCGCTGATGGCCGCGGGCGCGGCGGTGTGGGCGGAGGTCCGCGCCTGGACCGTCGAGCTGCTCACCGACACCGCGCACCGCGACCGCGTCCGCCTGGTGGCGCTGACCGATGTCACGCTGCACCTGCCGTTCGAGGTCGGCGACTACGTCGACTACTACGCCTCCGTGGACCACGCCACGAACGTCGGGCGGATCTTCCGGCCCGACGGGGACGCGCTGATGCCCAACTGGCGCCATCTGCCGGTCGCCTACCACGGTCGCGCGGGCTCCATCGTCGTCTCGGGCACCCCCGTGCACCGCCCCGCCGGACAGCGCAAGGCGCCCACCGACCCGGCGCCCGTCTTCGGCCCCTCCCTGCGCCTGGACATCGAGGCCGAACTCGGCTTCGTCGTCGGCCGCACGGTCCCGCTCGGGCAGCGCGTCGCGACCTCCGAGTTCGCCGAGACCGTGTTCGGCGTCACCGGCGTCAACGACTGGTCCTCGCGCGACATCCAGGCCTGGGAGTACGTCCCGCTGGGCCCCAACCTCGGCAAGTCCTTCGCCACCAGCATCGGCGCCTGGGTGACTCCGCTCGCCGCGCTGGAACACGCCCGCACCGACCTGCCCGGCCAGAGCCCCGCCGTACTGCCGTACCTGCGCGAGGAAGGCCCGTCGGGCTACGACATCGACGTGGAGGTCGAGGTCAACGGCACGGTGGTGGCGCGTCCGCCGTACGCGTCCATGTACTGGTCGCCCGCGCAGATGCTGGCCCACCTCACGGTCAACGGCGCCTCGCTGCGGGTCGGCGACTTCTACGCGTCGGGCACCATCTCCGGCCCCGGGAAGGACCAGCGCGGCTCGTTCCTCGAACTGTCCTGGGGCGGCAGGGAGACCTGGACCGCGGGCGGCGAGGAGCGCACGTTCCTCCAGGACGGCGACGAGGTCGTCCTGCGCTATTCGGCGCCGGGCGCGCGGGGGCGCATCGGGCTGGGCGAGGTCCGTGGCAGGATCCTCCCCACCATCCGGCCGCTCCCCGAAGAGGTGGAATGACACCGCCGAACGACTCCGAGAGCGGCGGCTCGCAGACCCTGGAGCGCGGACTCGCCCTCCTGGTCGAACTGAGCCGCCACCCGGAGGGGCTGACGACCAGCCAGGTGTCGGCCGCGACGGGGTTGCACCGCTCCATCGCGCACCGGCTGCTCGTCTCGCTCCACCGGACGGGGTTCGCCGCGCGCGACGACGGCGGCCGCTACACCGTGGGCCCGGCCGTGACCGGGCTCCTCGGCGGCACCGGTCCCAGCCTGCGGTCCGTCGCGGAGCCCGTCCTGCACCGCCTCGCCCGCCGTCTGGACGCCACCGCGAGCCTGGTCGAGGCCGTCGGTACCACCGCCGTCACCACGGTGGTGGCCGAACCGCCGACCGACGGCCCCCTGTTCTGGTACCGCAAGGGCAGCCGAGACCCCTGGACCACGGTTCCGGCGGCCTGGCCGCCCTGGCCTCCGGCCCCGCGCGCACCGGCGAACCGCCCCGCGTGCAGGCGATCCGCGAGGCCGGCCACGTCATCACCCACAGCGAGGTCAACATCGGCGCCCACGGCATCGCGGCCCCCCTGCCGGGCTGGCCGGTCCGGGCCGCGATCAACGTGGTCACCTCCGACCCCGACCTCGCCGAACGAGCCGTCCCGCACGTGCGGGAAGCCGCCGCCGTGATCGGCACACTGAGCGACCACCTCGGCACGGGGTGAACGGCGTACCGGCCTCGAAGGCCGGTACACGCCCGCCCGTCA